>JASHSL010000100.1 GCA_030040855.1 Terriglobales bacterium | reverse complement strand
CTTGATGGACAGCTTTGCCTGCGCCGTATCCATTGCCCTGCAGCATGGCGTGCCGTTGAAGCTGTTGTGCGAGAAGTTTGCCCACACCCGCTTTGAACCAAGCGGCTGGTCGAACAACCCGGAGATCGGTTTTGCCAAATCGATCATGGACTACATCTTCCGCTGGCTGCATATGCGCTTCTTGACCGGCCAGCAGCAGCTGCTGTTTGAGCATTTGAGACCCAAGCCGTCTGCGGGGAGCGCGCCGCCCGAAATGGGAGACCTCAGCGGTTCGGCCGGTCCCCACTCGACAGCCGGATCGGTGCACGCCGCCGATGCCTTAGCCGGAGTGGTGGACATGGGCGATGCACCGACTTGCAGCTTCTGTGGCTCGATCATGACCCGAAACGGAAGCTGCTATCGCTGCATGAGCTGTGGTAGTACCAGCGGATGCTCCTGAGGGCTTGGACCGGACTGCTACAGTTCCTGTTCCTCCTTCCGAAGTGCCACACCCGGCTCAGCCGGTTCGGAGAGCAGGAGTCCGCGCCGGCGTCTCCCGCCTCAGTCCCGATGCTCATCTGTCCCGGGCTTTTCCGTCACCGCCATCGGCGAGAGAAAAGCGTGCCTGGCGCAAATCGCCGGATTACTACTTCGACCGCTTGACCGCAATGGCCATGATTTCGAATCGTGCACCCCGCAGGAGCGGACCGCTGCCGATAAAGGCGCGCGCCGGATAGGGATCATGAAAGTAAGTTCGATAAACCGTGTTGAACGTGTCGTACAAGGACAGATCCGAACAGAAGACCTGCACGGAGACCACCTCCTCCATGCTCATGCCTGCGTTTTCCACGACTTCTTTGATCGCTTCGAGCGCCAGCTTGGCTTCGTCCTGGGCGGAGGCGGGAGGCTTTCCCGTCGTAGGATCCAGGCCTAGATGTCCCGCAACATAAAGCGTGTTCCCCACCAGGACGGCGTCACTGAACGGGAGCTTCAAATCCGCCGTGCTCTTGAGCACGATGTGTTTCCGCTCGGAATCGTCGGCGACCGAAGAGGTCGCAACCAACGAGAGGACTAAAGCGACAGCGACAGCCGAGAGTTTCATGGCGATCCTCGCTATTGAATTCAAATGCGCAAGCAGCGTACCAGTTTCGTTGCTAGGTGTGCCAGGGGTCGGGAGAGCTTTCGAAGGAGTCAGAGAGCGATAGGCTTGGTTCCAGCCTCGAATTCCGATAGCATGAGCAGTCTCACGGGAGGAAATGGCCATGAAGAGGGCAATCGTGCTCGCTTGGATCATTCTGGTGGCAGTTTGGTCGATGGGGCTCGAAGCTCAGGAGATGGGCAAGAAGGCAGAGTCTCCGAAGCCAGCGCCTAGCCCGTCCGAAGCGGTTCTCGAGCAGTGGAACGAAATTGGACGGAAGTTGATCGCCATGGCGGAGGATTTTCCCGAAGATCAATACGACTTCAAGCCGGTTGCGAGTGTGCGCAGCTTCGCCGAGCGGCTGATTCACGCCGCCCACGCGAATTATTTCTTCACCAATCTAGTGCTGGGCGAGAAAGCGCCGGCTATGGAAGACCCGAAGCGGGACGAATACAAGAGCAAGTCCGATGTGGTGGCGTTCGTCAAGAAGTCGTTTGCGGACGGGGCGCGAGCCATCAAGGCGAAAGGGGACCGGGGGATGTCGGACCTGGTCGTCGATCCATTCGCGAATGAGCAAACCCGGATCAGTGACTTTGCCTATGGCTTTGTCGAGCATTCGGGGGAGGTGTATGGCCAGTTGACCGTGTACTACCGAGCCGCCGGCCTGGTGCCGCCGGAATCGCGCCCCAAGAAGTGAGCTTCGAGGAGGTGACGCCCTGCTATCCTCGAAGGGTGATGCCGCTCGAGCGGGAACCGCGGGTCGGGCTGGGGTTGTGCGGTCATTGCCGGCATGCGCGCCGGATTGAATCCGATCGGGGATCGGTTTTTGTGCGCTGCGACCTGGCCCTGAGAGACAACCGCTTTGCCAAATACCCGCGTTTGCCGGTCGCGCGTTGCCCCGGCTATGAGCAGAAAACGGCGAACGGCGAGCAGCCGGGTTAGATTTTAGGATTTCTGGATGTGGATCGAACCATCCCCGGTGTGAACGGAAAGCAAATTTCCTCCGCCATTGATCTTCCCGTGGAGGTTTTTCTCGCCAAGGAGTCCTTCGACTGTGACTGGCACATCCAAGGTAATATGACCGTCGCCGGTATGGAGATCCACGTCGGCAGCAAGGTTGTCGGGCAGCTGCAAAGTGACGTTCCCGTCGCCAGTGTGCACGTTCCAACTCGAGGTAATACTAGAGCCCGGTAAGACCCGCGCCTCGATGCGGCCGTCGCTGGTATTGAGGTCTAACCCGTCAAATCGTCCCGCAGCCCGGATGTTGCCATCTCCGGTTCGCGCCTGTAGGGTTCCATCCACCGAGTCAATTTCTTGGTTGCCATCGCCGCTTTCAAGCTCCATCGTCCCCTTGAAGTTCGCCAGGCGAATGATACCGTCCCCGGTGTGCAAATGAAGGCGGCCTGTGCGTGGCAGGTGGATGTCGACATCCACTTTGTACGTGCCAATCTGAACGGTCAGAGGAAAACGATGATGCGGGTAACGCAGCTCAAGCTCAACCCGATCCCCGTCCTGCTTCTCGTAAATCTTGATCCCGCCTTCCCCAATCTTGTAGTGACTGGTGCTTATGTGGACCGTAATTGTGCTTTCGTCCCAAGTGTCCACGTGAAGGTTGGCATCGGAGGTGTCGACACGCAGGTCAGGGTTACCACTGATGTTGTAGGTCTTTGACCATTCCTCGGAGTGGGCCAAGGGGGCAAAAAGGAGCAACATCATTACAAAAGCCAATCGTCGATGGTGCATACGCTCCTCGCGCTGGGTGGGGACACCACACCTCCCCGCCATTATGATACGCAAGCTCTATCCATTCGGTTCCCCGGGGCGGGGAAAACCTTCAAATAGATGTTCCATAACGCCTACTCAGCTTGGGCTTGCTTCAGATTCGTTGCGCCTTGCGCCAAAGAGAAAGATGGCTCTCGAGCCGTCCACTGCACAATTCATAACAGCTAAAGCCGAGCGATGGTCGGCGAACCCCTTACCCCTACCGGTGACGGCGGAACCGGGCTGGTTGAGGCGTCCATCGTCCTGCCCTCGGCCAAGGGGCGCCGGCGGGCGCTACAATAGAGTTGTGCTCGCCCGAAAACATCAAGCGAAAGACCATCCTCTCAGCGTCCTCCCATCCCGAAGAGACGGACGAAGAGCCGTCTCGCCGGCTCGGATTTGATTCTCATTCCCCACGGGTACACGATCGCCTGGGGTGCGCGCTGACGACTCCCGAGCCTCTGCTGCTTGTGGTGCTAGGCCCGACGGGCAGCGGAAAATCCGCACTTGCTCTGGCCTTGGCCGAACATTTTCACGGGGAAATTGTGAATTGCGATGCGGTGGCCGTGTACCGCGAGTTCGAGATCGGCACGGCGAAGCCGGGAGTGGCCGAACGGGCCCGTGTCCCTCACCATTTATTGGACTGGGTGGATCCGAACGGCTACATCACGGCGGGAGAGTACGCGCGGGTTGCCCGGCGAGTGGTTGCAGAAATCCGAGATCGGGGCAACTTGCCGATCGTCGTCGGAGGTACGGGGCTTTATCTTCGTGCTCTGCTGGAGGGTCTTTTCTCCGGCCCCGAGCGCTCCGAGGAGCTGCGCCAGAGACTTCGGGAGCGAGCCCGGCACAAGGGCCCGGGCTACCTCCATCGCCTGCTCGATCGGCTGGATCGAAAGGCAGCGGCCAAGATACACCCGAACGACTTTCCCAAACTGATTCGTGCGATCGAGGTCTGTCTCACAGCCCGCAAGAGCCTGAGCGAAATGTGGGAGCACGGCCGACGGCCGCTTGAGGGATTTCGGGTCCTGCGATTGGGACTGAATCCCGATCGCAACAGACTGTATCAGCGCATCAATGAGCGTGCTGCGCGCATGTTCGCCTCGGGTCTGGTGGAAGAAACTCGGCAATTGCTTGAACGTTACGGTGCCGGGGCAAGCCCTTTCCGCTCACTCGGATATAAACAGGCGCTCGAGCGAATCCGAGGCGAAAGCGATGACGCGGCCGCACTCCAGGCTGCCCAACAAGCCCATCGCAACTACGCCAAGCGCCAGATGACCTGGTTTCGTCGCGAGTCCGGTGTCGAATGGCTGCATGGGTTTGGCGATGAAAACTCCATCGAGCAGGAGGCACTCGCGCTGATCGAAAGATGGATGCGACGGTAGGGCCTTCCGGTTCAACCATTTCCGAGGTGATCGGCAGTACTTTGCGGTTCACTCAGGCAAATCAGGGGCCGCCTCGCAGGTCGAAGTCGCACTGACTGAAGGAAGATTCGGGCGAGTCCTTGCCGCCCTAGTTCTGGCCCGCGGTTTGCGCCATGGTTTTGTCTTCGCCCATGAACTTCGATGCGAAGCGGGCGATCGAAGCCAGTTTCTCGAGGTCCGCGGGAGTGAAGTCGGGTCCGGCGATGGCAGGGCGGGAAGCCTTGCGGGAGACCTGGATGACACCGAGAACCTGTCCTTGTGGATTCACGACGGGGGCAGACATCAGCTTCTGAATGGTTTGGCCGTTCGGCGCGGCCTCTACCCCGGCCTTCACAAATTCGAAAATGCTGAAATGGTTCACTTCGGTGAACCGATTGAAGAGCTCTGCCTTGTTCCCCGAGGCGGTGCGTGCAGCCACGGCTGAACTGGAAACTGGAATTGCGCCGGCGGCTCTCAGCTCCGGAGGGAAAACGAAGTTCAGCAATTGTCCACGAAGCTCAAGCAGGGCAACCTCGGTCTGCCGAACCTGAAAGATCTTGGCAATCGCTGCACAAAGAGACTCCGGGCTCCGCTCGCGGTGCAAGAGTTGCTCCATCTCTTTCACGCTCTGAGCATGAGGGATAGAGGGAACATCCCGCAAGTGACCAACGTTCATAGGCTTAACCACTCGGGTGTCAAGCACTTGCCTGGAACGGGTATCGAGATCGCCTGAGCAATTTCGGCCATTCCCGGGGTTGCTTCCTGCAACCGATGATGCGGGTGTTTTGCGGGGTACTCTCTGGGGACCACAGCGGTCGAGGCGAGGCTATGCCCCCGCGCCGTCAGGCGCCGACCGTGCTATCTTCTGAGTCCATGCCGCGTTGCCTGATCCTAATCATGTTGCTCGCGTTCCCTGCAGCCATGTTGTTTGGCAAGGACAAATACTCACCCGCCCGCCCCATTCATCTCGATAGTGAGGGCAAAAGGTGGGCGGAGAAAACCTTGCATAAACTCTCGCTCGAAGAAAAAGTCGGCCAGCTGTTCATGATTTGGGTGCGTGCCGAGTTCCTAAACGTGGACAGCCCACAATATCTCGAGCTCCGCGACACCATGCGGCGGTATCACATTGGTTCGTTCGCCATGACGGTGCGCTGGGATCCGCCGTTTCTCTACCGTAACCAGCCCTATGAGGCTGCCGTGCTGCTCAACCGATTACAGCAGGACTCCAAGTTACCCTTGCTGGTGGCGGCGGATTTTGAACGCGGGGTGACGATGCGTTTGCAAGGGGCGACGGAGTTTCCCCACGCCATGGCGTTCGGCGCGGCCGGGAAAGTGGAGTACGCCCAGGCCTTCGGCCGCATCACGGCGCAGGAAGCGCGGGCCATCGGCGTGCATTGGAACTTCTTTCCCGATGCCGATGTCAACTCCAATCCGGCAAACCCCATCATCAACACCCGTTCGTTTGGGGAAGATCCGCAAGAGGTCGGAGATCTGGTGACGGCCTACATCCGGGCTGCCCGCGCCCAGGGGATGATGACGACGGTCAAGCATTTTCCCGGGCACGGCGACACCGCGACCGATTCTCATTTGGGCACCGCCCGGGTGACCGGCGATCAGGCGCGACTGGAATCGGTCGAACTTCCTCCCTTTCGCCAGGCCATTCAGGCAGGAGTCGACGCCGTGATGGTCGCTCATGTGACGGTGCCTGCGCTCGATCCGCAACCCGATCGTGTAGCTACGACTTCCCCTGCCATCGTGACCGGCCTGCTCAAGGGCAAGCTCGGATTTCACGGCATTGTGGTGACCGACGCCCTCGATATGGCGGCGTTGACGCGCCTCTATGCCGGCCACCAGGGGCGCGCGGCTGTCGACGCGCTCAAGGCAGGCAACGACCTGTTGCTCATTCCCGCCGACCTCGGCGGCTCCTATGAAGCGGTTCTCGAGGCGGTTCGCAGCCGGGAAATCCCCACTGCGCGGCTCGATCAATCCGTGCTTAAGTTATTAGAAGCAAAGGCCGCTCTGGGGCTGCACAAGGCACGCCTGGTCGATCTCGAAGCCCTGGAGGAGTTGGTGGGGAAGCCTGAAAATCTGACCCTCGGCCAGCAGATCTCCGAGGATGCCGTCACTCTGGTGCGGGACAGCGGCAAAGTCCTGCCGCTAAAACATTCGGGAACCAGCGTGGCGCAACTTCCGTATCAAAGACCAGCAGAGGTGC
>JASHSL010000099.1 GCA_030040855.1 Terriglobales bacterium | reverse complement strand
ACGCTGATCTCTACTTCGAATACCTTTCCTCAACCTCCCTGATGGTCGATGAGTCCATGGTGAAATCGGCCGCGCAGGGCATCTCGGCGGGATGCGGCGTGCGAGTGGTCAGCGGCGAACGGACCGGATATGCCTACACCGACGATCTTTCCTCGGCGCGCATACTGCACGCCGCTCGCACCGCGGCTTTGATCGCGAGCGGTCCGGCCAAGACTCCGAGTCTCGGGTTCCAGCAAGCGCCCGCGCGCAACCTGTACCCGGTTGCCCTCCCCTCGGTCGATGCGGAAATTACCGCCAAGGCGGAGCTTGTCCTGCGTGCCGACAAGGCAGCCCGCGCCTACGATCCGCGCATTCGCGAGGTTCGGGCCAGCTATGGCGACGAACTGCGGCACATCTTAGTCGTGGGTTCGGATGGGACCTTTGCCCAAGATTCGCAGCCGCTGGCCCGCTTGAATGTCGCTTGCATCGCCAAGACCGACGGGAATTCGGCTCGCGGCAGTGCCGGCGGAGGCGGGCGCGTGGCCCTGGATTTCTTCTTGGGGGAAAAGAACCCGGAACACTTTGCCGTCGAAGCCGCGCGGCAAGCCGTCTTGCAGCTGGGCGCGCGCGAGGCGCCGGCCGGGGAGATGGAAGTCGTGCTCGGTCCGGGATGGCCGGGCGTGCTGTTGCACGAGGCCGTGGGCCATGGCCTCGAGGCCGACTTTAATCGCAAACAGACCTCCGCCTTTGCCGGCTTGATCGGCAAGCGGGTAGCGAGTGAGAAATGCACGGTGGTCGATGACGGAACCATGCCCTGGCGCCGCGGTTCGTTGAATGTCGATGACGAGGGTCAGCCGACCCAGAACACCGTGCTCATCGAGAAAGGAATTTTGAAGGGCTATTTGAGCGACAAGCTCTCAGCCCGGCTGATGGGAATCGCCGATACCGGCAATGGGCGGCGCGAGAGCTACGAGCATATTCCGATGCCGCGCATGACCAATACTTATCTGCTGGCGGGCGAAGAGGATCCGCAGGACATCCTGCGCTCGGTCCGGCGCGGCATTTACGCGGTGAACTTCGGAGGCGGCCAGGTGGATATCACCAATGGCAAGTTCGTTTTCTCGGCCTCGGAAGCCTATCTGATCGAAGATGGGCAGGTGACCGCCCCGATCAAAGGCGCGACTCTGATCGGCAATGGTCCCGACGTGCTCACGCGCGTGTCCATGGTGGGATCTGACCTCAAGCTCGATGAAGGCGTCGGAACCTGCGGCAAGGACGGACAAGCCGTGCCGGTCGGGGTGGGGATTCCCACCATCAAAGTCGATCGCCTCACCGTAGGTGGAACGGCGAAGCGGGAGACCGGCAACTTCATGCAGTAAAAACAGCCAGGGATCCTGGATTTCTAACGCCCAATTTTCTAAGCATGCCTTCTTCCCAACTCGAAACGCGAAATCAGAAATTCGAAGCCGACCTGAAGGAACTGGCACAGGACATCGTCGAGCGGGCGATGCGCGGCGGGGCAACCGCAGCCGAGTGCGTGATTCGCGAAGGCGACGAGTTCTCGACCCTGGTTCGTCTGGGGCAAGTCGAAATCTTGAAGGAATCCGGGTCCAAGGCCATTGGTGTCCGTGTTTTCCAGGGCAAGCGGGCGGCGAACACCTACTCCAGCGATTTTTCCCGCGAGGGTCTCGACCGCATGCTGAAAGGCGCTCTCGAGCTGGCCAAGATCACTTCGGAAGATCCCTTTGGCGGGATTCCCGAACCTTCCCAGCTGGGTTCGTTGTCCGGCAATCTGAACTTGTATTCCCCCGATGTCTACTCGCTGCCCGGGGAAGAGCGCATCAGCTACGCCCGTCGGGCGGAGAAGGCGGCGATTGATTTTGATCCCCGCATTAAGAACTCCGACGGGGGCTCCTTCGATGCAGCCACCGGTCATAAGATTCTCGCCAACTCCCACGGCTTTGTCGGCGAATATCAACGCTCGTATTGTTCGATTGCCGCTGTGCCCATCGCCCAGGACGACAATGGAGCCATGCAGCGTGATTACTGGTTCTCCGTAGCGCGCAGTCTGAGCCGCTTGGACTCTCCCGAGCGCGTCGGCAAGGTGGCCGCCGAGCGCACCCTGCGCCGGCTCGGTGCCCGCAAAGTCAAGACCGTGCAGGTGCCGGTGGTCTTCGATCCTCTGGTCGCAACTTCGATTCTCGATCACATCTTTGAGGGTGTGAACGGAGACTCGGTCTATCGGGGCGCTTCGTTTCTCGCGGGTAAGCTGGGCGAGAAGATTGCCGGCGAGCGGGTGACCGTGATTGACGATGGAACCATACCGGGCGGTTTTGGCACCAGCCCATTTGACGGAGAAGGGATTCCCACCCGGCGCACCATTGTCATCGAGAACGGCGTACTGAAATCCTACCTGCTGAACACCTACACGGCCAAGAAGCTTGGCTTAGCCACCACCGGAAACGCATCCCGGAGTTTGGCGGGAACCCCGGGAATCGGTCCGGGAAATTATTTCTTGCAGCCCGGAACCAAGACTCCACAGAAAATCCTCTCGGAAATCAAAGAGGGCCTGTACGTGACCGAGTTTCTCGGGCAGGGAGTGAACCTGGTCACCGGCGACTATTCGCGGGGTGCGTCGGGACTTTGGATCAGCGGTGGAGAACTCGCCTACCCGGTCGAAGAAATCACCGTGGCGGGAAATCTGAAAGAGATTTTCCTCAACATCTCGGACATTGGCAACGATCTCGAATTTCGCGGCCCGACGGCCTGTCCCACGATCAGAGTTGAAGGCCTGACGGTGGGCGGCGAGTAGAAATTGGCTGCCCGCTTCGCCGTCTTCTGACGAGGGCCGCGGAGGGAGGTTCCTCCCGGCTACCAGACGGGAGCGAGCGCCGCGGCGCCCAAGGGTTTATTCCGGAGGCCAACTTGTCGCTCCGCCGTTTGCCATAACCAGCCTCGAACCCAACTTGGGATTGGACCTACAGGCTGCCCGGTAAGAGCCGACGCGGACCTCCGCGGATCAGATTTTCAGGCTGGTTCGCATCCGAAGGGGTCGCGCGCTCCGGGCTGCTGGGGACAGCCTCGATGAAGGTCACCTTCGGCCGTGCTTTCGGTTCCCAGCTCTCGTAGGATTGCTCGAGGCGGAGAATGTGCGCAACCGCACGATCCAGCACGCGCACTAGGGGTGCGCTTTGGGCGGGTTTGCGCCTCTCCCGCAAGCGCTGTTTGGCGCTCTCGGGAGCGAACCAGGTGCGGTTGCGGCCCGGCTCCGGCGGCGATTCAAGCCGCGAAACCTCGCATAAGTGGGCGCTGACCCGGATAGAGGAGGCAGAGTTGCGATTCTTAGGGAGCGCGTAGTGCGCAAACGCCGCTTCCTGCATCCGGCCGTGCACTCCGGCTTCCTCAAAGGCCTCGAGAGCAGCCGCCTGGGCGTGGGTCAGACCGGGCTCGACGTGACCTTTGGGAAAGGTCCAGCGCCCTCGCCGGGTCTGCACCAGCAGAAATTGAATGCCGCTCGAGCGCAGGCGATAACACACCGCCGCGACCTTCTCCCATTGCTTCAGGCGGCGCAGATCGGAGATGCGAACCGCCTTTGCCCGACGCCGCGTGGCCAGAGACCGGACGTTAAAAACCTCAACCTTGGCGGTATCTCTGCCTGCCGCACGCACAGCCTCAGAGTGCACGATGGCCCGCCCTGCTGGCTAGCACCCAGTATGGTTCGGCTAGCTGGCGGGAATCTTTCTGCGCACTTGTTCGTCACAGGGCCGAGGCATTATTCCTTGAGGAACACCGAGAGAAGGAGTCCCGTGGAACACTTTGGTTGTCTTCGTTGCGGCCGGGAAGTCGAGCCGGGAAACAAATCCGTGGCTGTCTACATGTTTGCTCAGACCGTGGGTATCCGCCCGCGGCAGAAATCGGCGGCGCAGCGGATCTGCTTCTGTCCGCAATGCTCCGTGTCGCTCGCCATGGGGCCCGTGCCCGAAGGTGCGCTCAACGTGGCGGCTTGGGAGATGCTGCGCGACTTAGTCGGTTCCGATCCCGCCTTGAATGAAGCCGCCTGGGAGAATCTGCGCGGCATTATCGGGCTGCTGCCGGCTACGGGAACCGACGGCCGATCGCGTCGTCCCCCGGCGCACGGCTACTTCGAGTTCTGAGTCGCCTGCCGCGCGAAAATCGACAATCAAAAATCAACCATCTACAATCGCTCCGTGGGTGGGCTGATCGAACCATCTCCGCT
>JASHSL010000098.1 GCA_030040855.1 Terriglobales bacterium | reverse complement strand
ATACGCTCCGCCTTCGGAAGACCAAGTCTGCCACAGGATTTCATCTTTCGAGAAGAAGCCGGCGAAGGGCGGAATGCCTGCGATGGCCAGGGTTGCGATGAACATCGTGCCATGGGTGATCGGGGTGCGACCATGGAGATCGCCCATGTTCCGCATGTCCTGCTCTCCGCTCAGAGCATGGATGACCGATCCGGCGCCGAGAAACAACAGCGCCTTGAAGAAGGCGTGGGTGAAGACGTGGAAGACGCCGGCTGCGAATGCACCCACGCCGAGCGCCAGGAACATGTAGCCGAGCTGGGAGACGGTCGAATAGGCAAGCACCCGCTTAATGTCGTTTTGCACCAGGCCGATGGAAGCGGCAAAGATGGCGGTAAGCCCACCGATGATGGCTACGGTCTTCATGGAAGCCGGCGCCAACACGAACAACGCGTTCGAGCGCGCCACGATATACACGCCCGCGGTCACCATGGTGGCGGCGTGGATCAGAGCCGACACCGGCGTGGGGCCTTCCATGGCGTCGGGCAACCAGACATAGAGGGGGATCTGGGCAGATTTTCCGCATGCGCCAACAAACAGAAGCAGGGTCGCCGCCGTAATCACCGGATCCCCGATGGAGAAACTGCCGCTGCGGGCGAGACGGTTCACGTCGACATAGCGCAGGGAGCCAAAGTACCAGGCAAGGGTGAACATGCCCAGCAGAAATCCGGCATCTCCGATGCGGTTCACAATGAACGCCTTGGCGGCGGCATCGCTGGCCGACTTGCGCTGGAAATAAAAGCCAATCAGCAGATAGGAACACAAGCCCACGCCTTCCCAACCCACAAACATCATCACATAGTTGTTGGCCAACACCAGGGTGAGCATGGAGAACATGAACAGGTTCAGGTAGCCGAAGAAGCGGTAGTACCCGGGCTCGTGGGCCATGTAGCCGGTCGAGTAGACGTGGATGAGCATCCCGACGCCGGTGACGAAAAGCAGCCAGATGCTCGCCAGCGGATCGAGCAGAAAGCCCGCGTCGGCGTGGAAGACGGCGAGAGTGCCGTCGTAGGTTCCGTAGCTCAGCGTGCCTGCATCGGCACCTCGAGGAACGGGATCGCTGCCGAGCCAAGTGTAAAGAACGGTTTGATAAGGCTGTCCTCGATGGTCCCGTGCGTACCCCGTGTACTGCCAAACGCAGGCACAGGCGAGGACGAAGGAGAGGACCACCACGCCCACACAGATGGCGCTGACCGCTGCCTTCGCGAGCCGGCCGCCGAAGAAGAACATGAGGCCCGCGCCTGCCGCGGGCAGCAGCGGAATGAGCCAGATGTGGGACAAGAAGAACATGGCGTCGGTCTCTTCCTAGCGACTACCGTGGACGGGCTACCACTTCAACAAATCCACCTCGTCTACATTCACCGTCTCCTTATTGCGGAAAAAGGCAATCAGGATTCCCAGGCCAACCGCGGCTTCGGCGGCAGCATCGGTAATAACAAAGATCGCGAAGACCTGGCCGTGCAGTCCCCACAGGCGCGAGAATGCGACCAAGTTAAGGTTCACCGCGTTGAGGATCAGTTCGATCGACATCAGCACGATGATCACGTTGCGCCGGGTGAGAACACCGATGACGCCCAGCACAAACAGGGCCGCAGCCACGACCAGGTAGTGCAAGGTGGTAATTGGCACCATGTCAGCTCATCCCTGCCCTTCCGCGCACGGCTTGCCTCTCGCTTGAATCCCTCGAACGCTCGCGCGGTACGTCGGCTTAGGGTCCACACCCATACCTAAATTCTCTTCTTCGCCATCACGACGGCGCCGATCATGGCCACCAGCAGCAACAAGGAGGCGATCTCAAAGGCGAACATGTAGGGACCATAAAGCAACTCGGCGACTTGTTGCGTATTGCTCGCCTCAGCCATGGGCTCGAGAGACGTCGGGAACAGCCCACTGCCTTTCCAAAATACGAACACGAACAGAGCGCCCAGGGCGCAGGCGGCCAAAATTCCCACCAGCCACTGCTTGTTGAACTGCTCTTCCCTTTGCGCGCGCTCCAGGTTGACCAGCATGATCACGAAAAGGAACAGCACCATGATGCCCCCGGCGTAAAGAATGATCTGGACGCCGGCCACGAAAGGAGCATAGAGCATCAGGTACAGGCCGGCCTGCGCCAGCAGCCCTAAAATCAAGGCCAGAGCGGAATGCACCGGGTTCCTGCGGGTAATGACGAGAAAGGCGCTTCCGAGGGTCAACAACGACAGCAAGTAGAAGAAAAACGGTGTAGCAACCGGAGCCATGTCAGTACACCACCCCTACGATTGCGGTCCCGATGAGCACGCCAAGCGAGATTGGCAGCAGGACCTTCCATCCCACTCTCATGAGTTGGTCAAAGCGGTAACGGGGAAAGGTCGCACGGTACCAGATGTACATATACATAAAGAAGGCAACCTTCGCCGTGAACCAAAAGATGTCCTGAATCCGCTCCCGCACCGCGGGAGCAAAGAGCACGAGCCCAATCAGGCCGAGCAGCAACGCGAATCCGGCCAAGCCCCGGGTTTGCATCCGAAAGTAGGGATCCTTCGGCATGCGGATTACGCCCACGAAGGCCACCGCAGCCAAGAGCAGGAAGGTAAACCCCGGAACCAACGAGAACACCAGATCCCAAGTCTCGCCGGTCAAGGCATGCGGGAAGGGACGAAGCCATCCTCCCAACCACAGGGTGACGGCAATCGAGGAAACCGCGATCATGGCGGCGTATTCGCCCAGCATGAACAGCGACCACCGCAGGCCGCTGTATTCGGTGTGAAAACCGGCGGTCAGTTCCGATTCCGCTTCCGGCAAATCGAAGGGCGCGCGGTTCGTCTCCGCGACCATTGCGATCGAGAAGATGACGAAAGCGATAAAACCGAGGGGGAAAAACTTAAACACATACCAGATCTGTTGCTGCTGCTGGGCTTCGACAATGCCAATCATGCTCAGCGTACCCGTGCCGCTGCGGTTGAGGCTGGTCATCAGAATGGCGGACACGACCGCCAGGCCCATGGCAACTTCATAGGAGATCATCTGGGCGCTCGAACGCAGCGATCCGATCAGCGGGTAATGAGAATTCGAAGCCCAGCCCGCCATGACCACGCCCAGCACGCTGAGGGAAGATACCCCAAGCATGAACAGGATGCCGATGTTCAAGT
>JASHSL010000097.1 GCA_030040855.1 Terriglobales bacterium | reverse complement strand
GGCCAGCGCCGCCTCCCGGAGTTTGTCCAACCAACGGGGATCATCTCCCGCGGCTTGCCGCTGGAACTCGGCGAAGCTTGCGAGATAGTGATCGATGTTCTCGATTGCCGTGCTCACTGTGCTCCTCAACTAGACCGATGCCGGCGCCGATTGACGCGCCTCGGCTTCCATCCAGCCGTATCCTTTTTCTTCGAGTTCGAGAGCCAAATCCGGACCACCCGAACGCACGATGCGCCCATCGACCAGCACATGCACGGTGTCGGGCACGATGTAGTTCAGCAGGCGCTGATAATGCGTCACCACCAACATGGCCCGCTCGGGACTGCGCATGGCATTGACTCCCTTGGCCACAATGCGCAGCGCGTCGATATCCAAGCCAGAGTCGGTCTCATCGAGAATCGCCAGCTTGGGCTCAAGAACGGCCATCTGCAGAATTTCGTTGCGTTTCTTTTCTCCGCCGGAGAAACCCTCGTTCAAGGAGCGGTTCATCAACTTTTCGTCCATCTCGAGCAGCTTCACTTTCTCGCGAAACAGGGGAAGAAAGTCCATGGCGTCCATTTCCTCTTCCCCCCGATACTTGCGGATTGCGTTCAGCGCCGCGCGAAGAAAATAGGCATTTCCGATGCCGGGAATTTCTACGGGATATTGGAAAGCCATAAACACGCCCTCGCAGGCCGCCTCCTCCGGCTTCATGGCGAGCAGGTCCTTGCCCTTGAAGACCACCTCTCCCGAGGTGACTTGGTAGCTTTCGCGCCGCGACAAGACCTGCGCCAACGTGCTCTTGCCCGAGCCATTCGGGCCCATGATGGAGTGCACTTCTCCAGCCTGGACCGTGAGATCGATGCCTTTGAGGATCGCGTGTCCACCCACGGCGACGTGCAGATTCTTGATCTCTAGCAAACTCATTCTTGTCTGATTCCTCTCCTTGGATTTCCCTCTCTTCGCTGCCATCAACCCACGCTGCCTTCCAAGCTGACACTGAGCAGCTTTTGCGCTTCCACCGCAAACTCCATGGGCAGCTCGCGAAAGACTTGCTTGCAGAAGCCGTTCACGATCATCGAAACCGCGTCTTCGGTTTTCAGCCCGCGCTGTTGCAGATAGAAAAGCTGATCTTCCCCAATCTTCGAGGTGGAGGCCTCATGTTCCATGCGAGCCGTGGAGTTCTTCACTTCGATGTAGGGGAAGGTGTGCGCGCCACACTGGTCGCCGATGAGCAGCGAGTCGCATTGCGTGTAATTCCGCGCTCCGCTTGCGCCTTTCATGATCTTGACCATTCCCCGGTAGGTGTTTTGCCCGTGTCCAGCGGAGATCCCCTTGGACACGACCGTGCTGGTGGTGTTGCGTCCCAGGTGGATCATCTTGGTGCCGGTGTCGGCCTGCTGATAGTTGTTGGTGAGGGCGACGGAATAGAATTCCCCCACCGAATTGTCGCCTTGCAAAATGCAGCTGGGATATTTCCAGGTGATGGCAGAACCGGTCTCCACCTGGGTCCAGGAAATCTTCGAGTTCACGCCCTGGCACTTGCCGCGCTTGGTGACGAAGTTATAGATGCCGCCCCGTCCCTGTTTGTCCCCCGGATACCAATTTTGCACGGTGGAGTACTTGATTTGAGCATGGTCGAGCGCCACCAACTCTACGACCGCCGCATGCAGCTGATTGCTGTCCCGGATCGGCGCCGTACAGCCTTCGAGGTAACTGACATAGGCCCCCTCGTCGGCGACGATCAGCGTGCGCTCGAACTGACCGGTTTCGGCCGCATTGATTCGAAAATAGGTGGAGAGCTCGAGAGGGCAACGCACGCCCTTGGGCACGTACACGAACGAACCGTCGGAGAAGACGGCCGCGTTCAAAGTGGCGAAGAAATTATCCGTGTAAGGCACCACCGAACCCAGATACTTCTCGACTAGGGCAGGATGCTTCTCGACTGCCTCGGAGAAGGAGCAAAAGATCACGCCGAGTTCGGCCAGCTTTTCCTTGAAGGTGGTGGCTACCGAGACGCTATCAAAGACCGCATCCACGGCCACGCCCGCCAGGCGCTTCTGTTCTTGCAAAGGGATACCCAGCTTCTCGTAGGTGCGGAGGATCTCCGGGTCCAGCTCATCCAGGCTCTTCAATCCGGGCTTCTGCTTGGGAGCGGAATAGTAGACGATCTCTTGGTAGTCAATCGGGCCATACTTGATATTCGCCCACTTGGGCTCGGCCTCCGCCTTCTCCAGTCGAGCCCAATGCCGATAGGCCCTGAGCCGCCAATCGAGCATGAAGGCGGGTTCGCGCTTTTTGGCAGAGATCAGACGGATGATGTCTTCATTGAGCCCCTTGGGGACTCGTTCTTCTTCGACTTGCGTGACGAAGCCCCACTTATAATCCTGTTCGGCAAGATCGCGAATGGTATTCACATTACTGCTCATTGCATTCTCCCGGATGTCGCACTGACGGTCGGCACCAGATTGCCTCGGTGGTCTCGAATGGCGATAAGACGCATCGGCCGGATCAAGTCGGAAAGGGTTACCTTTTCCAGTGCCCCGCGCAGGACTTGGCTGATGATTCTCTGGTTGTTCTTGATGGGACAGGAGGGTTCCAGGTCGCAGAGCCCCTCAATTTCGGTGCTACATTCGGTGAGGGCCAGCGGCCCTTCGAGTGCGGTAATGATCTCGGCAAGTGAGATCAGATGCGGTTCCCGGGCCAAACTGTACCCGCCCTTGATGCCGCGATGCGAAGCCAGCAGGCCGCCCCGCAGCAGTCGCTTCAAGAGCTTGCTGACCGTCGGCAGCGGCAGATGGCATTCGACCGCTAGATCGCGGGCCGTGTGCAGTTCCGTCGGCGGCCGGCGCGCAACCTGACTCATCAGCACCAGTCCGTAGTCGGTGAGTTTGCCCAGGCGAATCATTGTTCTAAGTTGTTCCGAAAGCGGTATTTCTAAACTCTAAAACGGTACTAATTCAGTACACTTTTATTATACGGGCTCGGGCGGCTGCCGACAAGGGGACCGGCTGCGATGCCTTTTGGGGGACCGAGGAGGCGGCGAGTGCCGCACGACCGCTTCGACAATGCCTGCCTGCAATGCGGAGTGAGCGGAATGGTCTGACCACCGAGGCCGGTTGGATTGGCTCGAGATTAGGC
>JASHSL010000096.1 GCA_030040855.1 Terriglobales bacterium | reverse complement strand
GGACCGGCGAAGCGCCGTCGAACGCACGACCGCAATCTTTTTGCGGCGTTCTGCGGCGAACTCGCAGGGTAAGTCGTTCGAAATCAATTGACGGGTTGGCGTCCCCGACGGGATTTGAACCCGTGTTACCGCCGTGAAAGGGCGATGTCCGAGCGGAGCACGTAGGATTACAAGGCACCGGTCGCTACCATAAGGCGCTGTAAGACACCGTTGGGAACACGGAGGAACGGGATCTCTGTGTATCGTCTGTGTATCGCGGGTTACAGCAATCAAACGCAGCGCCAAGGTGCTGGGGAATCACCCACCATGGTAACCAAACTGAGGCACAGAGGAACCCGTCAGCGAGATGAAGGAAGTTCTGCCCGGACAGCCCGCCGGTCCTCTACCACTTTTTTATCCATAACCGCCGCCGTGGACTTGAACACAGAAACGTTTGGTTATGAGCCCCAGACGGTCAATCTAACTCATTGTTGATTCGACGACTCTTACGCCCCCCGAAACCTGATTTTGACCCTATTCGGTGTCGATTCTTTGCGCCCAAGTTTTGCCCAAGTCTTGATGGAGGCAATGTCGCCCTGGCAGACTTCACTGACATAACCTCCTCCTTACATGGGTTTCACAGCCCTAGTCGGCTGGGATTTGTGCAGCGGTGCCGCTGACAAGCGCTACGCGGGGATTAACAGCCTCCAGCCCGAGAACCTGCTCGCAAGCAGTTGGCTGCTATTTTCACTTGAGGGGACGGTTCCGGTCTCCTTTTCTCGTCTGCCGGACAGGCTCGAAAAACTTTCTGCTGGATTGCTCCACGAATCCTCGCGACCAGGAGTGCCCTGCGTCGATCTGTGATGGCTTCGGTAGAGATCGCTGGATTCTTGACCAGATAGAAGGAACTTTGATCTATGCTACGGAAAATCTTCAGGAATTCCTGATGTCGATTCCGGTGATACCTTCCGGATTTCCACAATTGTAAACATGGTATTCTCCCATTTGTATCCCTGACATAGACACCCGGAAGATCAGAATCGTCGCGCAATTTACGATAGAAGATGCCAAAGCTAGCGACCCGGGAAATCAGTCTCTTTTTGCTCCAACCGATCCAAGGGCTCCGGCCCTCGCTCCCATCCTTACGCCCCACGGCCATCTCAGCTTGGTCCAGGAGCGTGGAGCTTTTCTCGATCCATCAGCGCCCAAACGTCTGCTGAAAGCATTCGCTCGAGGTTCGGGTCACGGTCTCCTCCAACTCGGAGCGAGTGAAGTGGGGACCACACTGACTCCTGTTCTGTCCTATTGGCGAGAATTGGGAAGCCGGTATGTGGCACTGCTCTGTACCCTGCCGGATGATGAGCAAGATCCAGGGAAGATGCGGGTTCCGCTCCCTCCCGAAGCGGAATTGGCCCAGTTCATGCTATCGGTGCCACCAATGACTGGGGCTGAGTATCTCAGCATAGCGGTGCTCGATGCTCTGTGGCAGGAGCTGGATGCTGCCTTCAAGAGCGAGTTGCACGAATCGCAAAGCACGATCCAGGATTTCCTCAAACGCCGTAATCCTTCGTGGAACCTTGTAGGCCGCGTGCACTTCAACCTTGCCGAAAACCGCAAAGAAGAAGCCACCCCATTTGCCTTCCTTGCAACCTACACTACGCGCCTCTCCGCGCACGGCAAAGCCCAGCATCTCCCCTTGGGTCAAGCTCTGCGGGAATATGCTGGGGCGGGCAACAAAGATCGCCTCTTGTCGTTGCTGCTTCCTGTACAGCGAGCCGGAGAAAACTGTTCCTGGCTCAAAGCCATGATTGACGCGGGCGAGATCTTCCACCCCTTGCGCTGGAAGACTAAGGAGGCCAGGCAGTTTCTGAGTGACGTCCCGCAGCTTGAGGCCGCCGGAGTGATCGTCCGCATGCCGGCTGCTTGGCGCGGCAATCGTCCGCCGCGCCCGCAGGTGACGGGCAAGATCGGAGCCAAGGCAGTAGCCGGCCTAGGAAAGAACGCGCTGCTTGATTTCCGCATGGAAGTCACGCTGGAGGGCGAAACGCTGAGTGCTGCGGAGATTCGGGCATTGTTGGCCAATTCGGAAGGATTGGCCCTAGTCCGCGGGCGGTGGATAGAGGTGGACCGTGAACAGCTGAGCCGGGTGCTTGATCAGTTCCGCACGGTCGAGCGAGCCGCCGCGCAGAACGGGTTGACCTTTGGCGAAGCCATGCGCATGCTTGCCCGCGCCAGCGTTCCCGAGGACGGTGCTCCGAGCATTGCGGATAGCGAGTGGGCTCAGGTGGTCGCAGGCCCGTGGCTTGGCGAGATGCTGAAAGGCTTGCGCAGTCCAGAAGGATTAGCTCAGGTCGATCCCGGAAAGGCGTTGAAAGGTACCCTGCGGTCCTACCAACAGGTAGGCGTGCGCTGGCTCTATCTGCTGGCGAAGCTTGGCCTGGGTGGCTGTCTCGCTGATGACATGGGTCTAGGCAAGACCATTCAAGTCTTGTCCCTGTTGCTGGTACTCGAAAGCCGTGGAAACGGGAAGAGCCTCCCGAGCCTGCTGATTGCACCCACATCGCTGCTTGCCAACTGGGCTGCAGAGCTTGCCCGCTTCGCGCCCAGCCTGCGGGTGCTCATCGCCCATGCTTCCACCATGCCATCCGATGAGTTCAAAAGGCTCGCGCCCGAGCGTCTCAACGACGTCGATTTGGTGGTCACCAGCTATGGCTCGCTGCTTCGCATTCCCTGGATCGTCGAGAATCCGTGGCGTCTAGTTGTTCTCGACGAGGCACAGGCCATCAAGAATCCGGATGCCAAGCAGACACGGGCCGCCAAGCAGCTTAATGCGGAGGCGAAGTTTGCCCTCACGGGCACGCCCATCGAGAACCGCCTTTCCGACCTATGGTCCATCTTCGATTTCATCAACCCGGGCCTGCTCGGATCCGCCAAGGATTTCACCA
>JASHSL010000095.1 GCA_030040855.1 Terriglobales bacterium | reverse complement strand
TTGAGTTTGGCCAGCTTGGTCTTGTCGGCGATATCGAGCTTCGATGCCACCATGATCATCGGCTTCTCTTCCAGTTTCGCCGCGAAGCTCTTCAGCTCACTGAGGATCACCTCCACATCATGGATAGGGTCAGGCCGCCCACTGGAGTCCGACACATCGACCAGGTGCAGCAGCAGGCGGGTGCGCTCGATATGCCGCAGAAATTGGGTGCCCAGCCCGGCCCCCCGGTGCGCCCCCTCAATGAGTCCGGGAATGTCTGCGACGACAAAGCTTTGCTCCTCCGACCCCTGACCGACGAGCACCACGCCCAGGTTTGGCTCGAGGGTGGTAAACGGGTAGTCGGCGATTTTGGGGCGCGCAGCAGAGATACGGGAAATCAACGTGGATTTGCCAACATTCGGAAACCCTACCAGGCCGACGTCCGCCAACAGTTTCAGTTCCAGGCGAAGCACGCGTTCTTCGCCCGGACGTCCCGCTTCACACTCTCGCGGAGCCTGATGCGTCGCCGTGGCAAACTGCGCATTGCCCCTTCCTCCGCGGCCGCCGCGAGCCACGACCATGCGTTCATCGGGCCAGGAAAAATCGTGGACCTTGCCCCCGGTTTCGGCGTCGAAGATGAGGGTTCCGACCGGCACTCGCAGCACAACGTCTTTGCCTTCACGCCCGGTCTTGTTCGAGCCTTCCCCGTGTTTCCCCCGCTGGGCTTTGTATTCGGGATTAAAGCGAAAGTGCACCAGCGTGTTGTGGCGTTCGCTCGATACGATGACGATATCGCCGCCTTTGCCGCCGTCACCGCCCGAAGGCCCGCCGCGCGGAACAAACTTCTCCCTGCGGAAGGCAACACAGCCGTTGCCCCCATCCCCGGCTTTCACGCGGATTGTGGCTTCATCGATGAACACGAGCGATGCGTGCTGGTTAGTGATCCGCCGCCGGGCTCGCCTGGGCGACGGTTGGGCGGAGGGAAGTCAACGAACCAGAGGCCTGGTTTTGAACGCAAGGCCGCGATCAGGTGTGAGGGCGGACAGGCTGTCTGGCTGTCCGCAACCGCTTATCTCGCCTCTTCGGGTTCGATCATTACGTACTTGCCCGCCGAGCCCCGATCCTTGAAGCGGATGCGGCCCGTGAGCTTGGCGAACAAAGTGTCATCCTTGCCGCGCCCGACATTCAGGCCGGGTTTCACACGGGTTCCACGCTGGCGCACAATGATCGTGCCGCCGGGGACTAACTGTCCGCCAAATGCCTTAAATCCCAGCCGTTGGGAATTCGAGTCGCGCCCGTTTCGCGAAGTGCCTTGACCTTTCTTGTGTGCCATAAGAGTCTCACTCGTCGATCGGAATTGCTATCTTTAAAATAAGGACGGGCATTTTGCCGTGTGCATTGGCCCGCACGCCTTATTTCTTCTTTTTTGCCTTTGCCGGCGCCTTCGCCTTTTTCGCAGCAGGTTTCTTGGCTGCGGTCTTCTTTTTCGCCTTCGCCGGCGGGGCCTTCGGTTCTTCCGCAGCAACCGGAGCCGCTGCCTTGGCTGGCGCCTCCTCCCGGGCCGGCTGGGGGGCTGTGAATTTGTGGCCATTGAAGGCAATTTCGGTGATGCGCACGGCCGTGTACGGCTGGCGGTGCCCCCGCAATTTCTTGTATTGCTTCTTGCGCTTGTAATGGAAAACCAGGATCTTGTCGGCACGCCCTTGCTCGAGCACCTCGCCGATCACCTGTGCGTCAGGAGTTGGCTTGCTGATCTGGCCTTCCTCGGGCGAAATCACCAAGACATCACCGAACTGGATTCGGCTGCCAGAATTTCCTGGCTGGGATTCCACTCGAATCACGTCGCCAGGCGCTACCCGGTATTGTTTCCCACCGGCGCGGATGACCGCGAACATAGGAGACCTCCATCGATTCCCGGCGCACCATTAGGCGTTGCGGGCGGCTTGCTGGATTTTCTGCTTGCTGTTTCCGCGTCGGCTCTTGGGCTACGATTGCGGACGGCTCCAGAGGGGAACCGCAAGTACAGGCAAACTTAGTTAGTGTAATGTGTGCCGTGGAGGAGCGTCAAACTCCCCCCATCCCGCTAGTCTTGCCGCTTGATTTTCACAGGCATTTCGCGACTCCCGTCGACTGCACTAGACGCAGCGATCAGCTCCAGTTCTCGATGGTGTCTGACAGAGTTTTGAGACGCTATCCAGTTCTGCGATCTAGGAATTTAATCGCAATGGGTATAAGGTAACTGCTGGGTTCTTGCTATGAATGCGGGAAGAAGAATGCGGCGATCGGCCCTTTTGGCAGTTGTCGCGCTTGGCGGGTTTGTCTCGCGCGCGCAGGACGCGGCGGAATCACACAAATGTGCAGTCGCCGGCACGGTGCTGGATGCCACAAGTGGAGAGCCATTGCGCGACGCGAACGTCTCTGCGAGGCCTCTGATGCCGTCGCGAAGTTCAGGAACTGAAAATACCTCGGCTGTTAGCGATGCCAATGGCCGATTTTGCTTCGAGAATCTCGAGCCCGGACGATACCTGCTTTTGGCATCCCATGACGGTTACGTAAGCCAAGATTTTGGCAGGTTTGGGACCCGGCGCCAATTTGTCCTGCTTGCACCAGGCCAGTACCAGGATGACGTGATCGTTCAGTTGACCCGAGAGGGAACCATATCCGGACAGATCGTCAACAGTGAAAACAAGGCTGTTCCCGGCGTCACTGTCGAAGCCCTCAGGCACTCCTACCGATTGGGCCATTTGGTATTCAATCCGGTGGCAAGTAGTGTGTCTGATAAGTCTGGCGAA
>JASHSL010000094.1 GCA_030040855.1 Terriglobales bacterium | reverse complement strand
GTTTCTTGCGCACTTGAGTGGTAGCAACTTTCTACTCCCCAATCCTGCCTTGGGCAAGCTTTACTTCAACGTCGAACAGAAGGAGGTCGACACGCCCTCACTTGCCTTCCTCGCTGCGCATCAACTCTTGTCTGTACGAAGCCACAAACCTGGGAATTTCGCCCTTTCGAGACCTCCAGTTGGCCGGGTCAGGAGTTGGCCAGAACCGGCCCGCAACATTATCCAGGATGCTGGCCTTTGGTTCCTTTTCGCCATCCGAGCCTAACTCTTTCACCAGCATAGCGGGAGGCGAAGGTCGTGCCGTCCCAAGCCAGGGTCGAATGGTGGTCGCTGGTGGAGAGGTGGAGAGCGCCCTTCCGGAGGATGAGCATCCCATCCGCCACCGTTAGGGGCCTTATCCCATTCCAGAGGTTGCAGGAAAAGCCGAACGTAGAGCCATTGTGCACAGAAGCGATGCGCAGAAAAAGGCTGTTGTTCCCTTTCTGCTGACCCCGGCCGATGAGCGCAACGTTCGTAACGCGAGTTTGGGATCGATCTGGCCGGATGCGCGTTTTTGGCTCAACCTATTCTTGGTAACCCTAGCCAGCAGTTCGGTTGTTTAGATGCGGGAATCACGGGCTGAGCACGGGCTAGTGTCCGGCGTCAATCATTTTTTCTCATCGCATTGCCTCACCGAATTTGCTACTTACGAGGGGGTGGTTGCCTCATCCAAAATGCTACCGGCATGAAGCTTGCCGGAGGTGGTCGTGAAGAGGCGAATCCAGCTGACCACGCGGCGGGAACTGACCGAAGTGGTGCGGCAGCGCTATCAAACCGCGGATCGCATTGATAAGAAGCGAATCTTGGATGAGTTCACAGAAGTGGCTGGGTATCATCGCAAGCATGCCATACGACTTCTCAGCAGTGAGTTGGGGAAGGAGCCTAAGGCACGGGCTGTGCACAGGATTTATCAGCAAGCCGTGAAGGAAGCTTTGATTGTGCTTTGGGAAGCATCGGACCGCATTTGTGGTAAACGGCTGAAAGCGTTGCTGCCGTTGCTGCTGCAGGCCATGGAGCGACATGGGCATCTGCAGCTGGACGAAGGCGTGCGAGGACAGCTTCTGGCAATGAGCGCCGCCACGATCGATCGGCAGCTTCAGTCGGTACGAGAACGGGCCTGTGGTAGGCGCAAGAAGCGATCGCCAATGACCAACCGAGTGCGCAAACTGGTTGCGATTCGCACCTTTGCGGATTGGGAGGAGCAGCTAAAACCGGGTCACCTGGAAATCGATCTGGTCACGCATTGCGGCCCCAGGACCGAAGGTAGCTTCGTGCATACGTTGGTGCTGACCGACGTAGTATCGGGCTGGACAGAATGCGTAGCGCTGCCGCTTCGCGAACAAGCGTTAATTGTGGAAGCGATTAACGGCATGCGGCCTAAGTTGCCGTTTCCCTTGCGCGGGCTGGACAGTGATAACGATAGCGCATTTATGAATGACACGCTGTTCAATTATTGCAGGGACCACAACATCGTGTTTACCCGGAGTCGGGCGTATCGCAAGAATGACCAAGCATGGGTAGAGCAGAAGAACGGGGCGATTGTTCGCAAGCTGATTGGTTACGGTCGACTGCAGGGTCTGAGTGCAACCGCCGCACTACGCCGCGTGTATGAGGCTTCTCGACTGTACATAAACTTCTTCCAGCCATCCTTCAAACTTAAAGCGAAGCATCGACAAGGAGCGCGGGTTCACAAACAGTATTTCCTGCCGCAAACGCCGTATCACCGGCTGATGGCGCGAGAGGACGTTCCCGGCGACACGAAGGAAATGCTGCGACGGCAGATGGAATCGCTGGATCCGGTGCTACTCCTTAAGCACATTCGCGATGCGCAGGAGATGGTGCTTGCAGTAAGTCAGAGCGGAACACCAAACACGGTGGCACCCGATGTGGCGGGATTCGTGAGGAGTCTGGGGACAGCCTGGCGTGCGGGAGAAGTGCGAGCTACGCATCGGCAAGAGAGGAAACCGGGACGCTGGTGGCGGTCGCGGCCAGATCCTTTTGCGGAAGTCTGGCCGGTGTTGCTGGGTTGGCTGGAGGAACAACCTGACCTAGAAGCCAAGACGATGCTGAAGCGGTTGCAGGCAAGCGGTTTCGGCGAGTTCCCAGATGGGCAATTGCGTACATTGCAGCGCAGGGTACGAGTTTGGCGCATGCAGATCGTGCAGCGATTGGTCTACGGTGCTTCGTCAACTAGCTCGAACGATAAGGAGAATTCTGAATGTACTCAGAATGCGATTGCCGATGGCACGCGACCGCAGCTCGGCACTGAAATACAATGAACCCATGAGCGCGTCGGCCGGAGTTTCCTAAGAGTTGGTAACTATATCGTAGAACGATGCACCAGCAAATGTGAAATGCAATTTACCATTCTTTCTTCAGATTGTTTGCATGAGAGGTTAACCTTGCTTCGACGACAGTTGCATCTTCGGTGTAGTGCACGTGAGACGCAAGGAGCTAAGCTTCTAAACAGCTGTGCGAGGCAAGAGGGCTCAAACGCCGCCCCCTTGCCTCGCGCTCCATTCCCCCGCTCCAAAACCACCGTTGCTCCTCTGCCGAAAAGCTGCCGGAAGAGCATCTTTTGCTCGGTAACATTTTTGAATGAGGCAACACGATGGGGAATTCTAATTGTCGTTGATGAGGAGTTTTAATTGTCGCCCATCACCCGACGAGTCGTTCTGGAGTGCGTCTACGCCGGTGGCGGTATTATATTGAGCAACTGCTGACAGAGCGCAGGCCAGCAGCAAAATGGTGGTAGATATCCAAACTCGATTGTGGTGGTGCATAAAAACTCTCCTGGTCAGTGAATTTGAAGCAGTCCGACTGAAG
>JASHSL010000093.1 GCA_030040855.1 Terriglobales bacterium | reverse complement strand
GGCCAAATAGACTCGGCCTTTACGCTTGATCCGGCGGATGAAGCTCATAGTGATGCAAATGTACACTATGAGGATAGACCGGCCAGTGCATAGGCAGGTACGCGCGACGAGGAAAGACCCTGATGAAATCAGGTCTTACGTAAGACTTCGGCTATGAATCAGCGGCCTAGTGTACAAAATCGAGGGCAAATTTAGGTAGCTGGTTATGCGTACAAAGCCAGGCTGCTGCTGTTGGCATTCAGACGTTGACAGATGATAATGGGACTCCAGTACCGAAATTGTGACAAGTGAACCAGCGCGATTGGTTTCTGCTGATATTGCTAGAGAACATCTGACCAACCACTATGCACGTGAGTGTCAAATTGAGGAAGTCTTTGATGCTGTCACATGAGACAGCGCGGAAAGTGCTAGTGATTGATATCGGTGGCACTCATATAAAAGTTTACGCAAAAGGTCGCCATCAACCGATAAAGATTGACTCCGGTCCCGCCATGACGCCGAAGCAGATGATCGAGGCTGTTTGCACCGCAGTAGAGGGCTGGCGGTACGAAGTTGTATCAGTCGGCTACCCCGGCCCAGTTGTGCATGGGAAGCCGCTTCGCGACCCTGTGAATCTTGGCCCTGGTTGGGTTGGATTTGATTTTCACAAGGCATTTGGCAGACCCACTAAAATCATCAATGACGCTGCCATGCAGGCGCTCGGCAGTTATCGCGGTGGACGCATGCTGTTTCTCGGTCTAGGCACCGGTTTGGGATCAGCTCTGATTGTGGACGGAGTACTCGAACCCATGGAACTGGGGCATCTGCCATATAAGAACGGGCGGACATATGAGGACTACATCGGCGATGCCGCCCTTAAGCGGCGGGGAAAGAAAAAGTGGATCAAGAGCGTGTTCGATGTTGTCGCGAAACTGAAGAACGCCTTGCAGGCAGACTACGTGGTACTGGGCGGCGGAAACGCAAAACGACTCCCTACCTTACCCCCCCACACATTCCGAGGGAACAACGAGAACGCACGTGGAGGCGGCCTTCGGCTGTGGCAGACAGAAATGAAGCACGCGCAGCGCTCCTCTTTCTCGTAGCCCTCATTCGTTGACTTCAAAAACGGCACTAAGTGTACACCCATTTTCCCCTTCTCGGGCCATGGGAACAGGTTTTCATCCAAAGCGCCCTCAACGATCTGCGATCCGCACCAAGACGGCGCAAATTGCCCCTTGTTCTGACCCGCTTTGATAAACACCTCCGCTTAGCCCAACTCAACCCGCTGTAGACCGATTCGGACACGAACTTAACCAACGTCCGCTACCCCGCCGGTATCAGCAGCAGCGCGATCCGGCCCAGTATCGCTCCGAATCGCCGCCGGTTCAGATGGCTCTCCGCCAACAGCAGCCAGTAATACCGGGCGTGCTTGCCCAACCGTCCTCCAGTCTTCACCAAACGTTGCTGCAAACTCGTCGATTCGGATGGTTGCGGGGCTTGCAGCCATCCGAATTTGTTAATCTTGCCTTTCAGCTTCGCACTGATTCGGCTGGTGGCATAAGCCAGCGTGAAAAGAACAGATGGAGTTTTGATTATTTTCGAGTGGCCGGAGATCATTACCGAGGATGTTGCGTACTTGACCGAGGCAATTTCTCCGGTATTCTCTACTTCTTGCAGCGGTGGGCCCCCCTTAGAAAAAATAGGGCAGGATGCGCTTCGCGGTTCAAGGAGAGTGAAACATGAACTACCGAAAGCTCGGGAATACGGGCCTTATCGTGAGCGAATTGGCTCTTGGCACCATGCAGTTCGGTGGAAAGATGAACATGGGCAATCTCGGCCAGGATGATACGACGCGAATGGTGAAGCTCGCTCTCGACAAAGGAATTAATTTCATCGATACGGCCGATGTTTACAGCCTTGGCGAAAGCGAAACTTTGCTAGGCAACGCCCTCAAGGGCATTCGCAATGAAATCGTCCTCGCCACCAAAGTCCGCCTGCCGATGGCCGCGAATTTCAATAGGAGCGGCGCGACCCGCGTGAACATCCTGCGAGAGATCGAAGACAGCTTGCACCGTCTGCAGACAGACTACATCGATCTCTACCAGGTCCATGGTTGGGACAGTAACACGCCGCTTGAAGAAACGGTGCGCACACTCAATGTCCTCGTGCGCCAAGGAAAAGTTCGATACATCGGTCTCTCGAACCTCATGTCCTGGCAAGCATGCACAGCCGTGATGCTTCAAGAACGACTGGGATTGGAAAAATACGTGACTGCACAGATGTATTACAGCCTCGTTGGTCGTGGTTTGGAATATGAGTTCCAGTCATTCGCCGAATACCACAACATCGGCATCCTGGTCTGGAGTCCGCTCGCAGGCGGATTCCTCTCCGGGAAATATGACAGGAACAGTCCCGCCCCCGCAGGCACGCGCTTCGCGGACGCCGGCCAGTTCGTTCCCTTCGACAAGGAAATGGGCTACCGCGTGGTGGATGTTTTGAAAGAGGTGGCCCGCCGCCATAACGCAAGTCCCTCAAGCGTGGCGCTCGCTTGGTTGCTGAACAAACCGGCCATCAGCAGTGTGATCATTGCCGGCAGGAAAGCCGAACATCTGAAAGACAACATCCAAGCCGTAGACCTGCGGCTATCAGAAGACGAGATGCGTCAATTGGACACGGTGTCGGATCCCGGTATCCCCTACCCAAAGTGGATGGTTCTTCAGTTAGACACCGCAGAAGATCCGCGCCCAAGAATTTTGCATCCAGATCGCTACGCCGACGGCGATGCCTGGAAGGACCTTCGTGGAAATCGCTGGTCGCCTTGAAAGAGGGTAAAACTCTTGCGAATCAGCACCTTGAGTGCTACGTCGCGACCGAGCTTTGTATCGGTGGCGCGATAGACCTCGCCCATGCCGCCAGCGCCGAGCGGGGACTGAATCTCATAGGAGCCAAGTTTTGTCCCAGGAGTAAGAGCCATCCGTGCGCGCAATTATAGACTGTGCAGCACGTTGCAGCGGAGCGACGATTCTTGTTGTGTTGTCGGCGATTCCGGGAGTTGCCAGAAACGGGCTTGGAGGGCATCCGATTCGGCCTGACGGACCATATCGAGCGCGGCTCAAGGAGGCCGCCAATATGGTCCGTCGCAACATGGCGAGACGCTCCAACGCCAGGGCCAAAACCATACTTCGACTTCCCGACTTGGAGCAATCGAAGACAGTTCGCAAGAATCCTACGGGCATGCCATAGATGAATTCATCGGCTGGTATTGCTCCGAACCGCGCTTGGCCTTTAACCGAACTGTCGTCCTTCGATACCCGTTCTTTCTCGAACAGAGAAAGCTGGCACCTTCCACGATCAACGTTCGCTTGGCCGCCGTGCGGCGGCTCGCATACGAAGCCTCCGACACTGGCCTTCTGAGCCCGGAACTCGCAGCTGGCATCCGCCGTGTCAAAGGAGCGAAACGTCTGGGAGTGCGGCTTGGTAACTGGCTGACTGTTGAACAGTCCGATAGCCTGCTTAGCCAGCCCCAGGCAAACAGCCTGCGCGGAAAGCGTGACCGGGCGATCCTTGCACTCCTCATCGGGTGCGGATTGCGACGTGCTGAATTAGGGGGGGAATGGAAGATTTTCAGCTCCGCGAGGAGCATTGGGTAATCGCCGACTTGATGGGGAAAGCAAAGCATGTCCGCACCGTTCCGGTCCCGACGTGGGCGAAACCAGCCGTTGATGAGTGGATCACTGCGGCTGGCATCAACACCGGCCCGATCTTCCGGCGTGTCAGTCGACTCGGTAAGGTTGGGGGCGATGGAATCACGCCTAAAGCAATCTGGCACGTAGTAAAAGCAGCCGCCAAGCGTGCCGGGATCAAGGGTGGCCCGGTGCTGTGCGACTTGCGGATGCTCCAATTCGCATCACGCCGGACTTGGTGGTCAAGCAACCGAGCCGCACATTACCAGCCGAATAACTCAAGATGCAGCCGCCGGATTTCTGGGTCGGAGCGATAGGCCTCGAGATACTTGCCGCAGATGACGCGGATCGGGACGGGAGAAGTTGCTGCCGAGATCACTTCCGCCAGGGAAGTGCGTATTCCCACTAGGTCGCCCAAACCAACACAAATCGCTACCTTCGAGAAGCTCGGGATGTACTCTCCGCGGCTACCGCGGTCTTCGATTTCCCGCAGCAGGCGCATTGCATCCTCCAGACGCCCGGCACGCGCATAGACTAACCCTAGGACGCCAGTGAAGATCGGAGCGCGCGAAAGCATGATCGCGCGCTCCATGGACGCGATGGCTTCCTCATGTCGGCCCATCCCGCTGAGCGCCAAGCTTCTCACCCATAAACCAAAGAGGTAGTCGGGCTGCATCTCAAGCGCGTAGCTTGCCCTCCGCTCCGCTTCCTCGTAACGCCCGATATTCAAGAAGACCGGCGTCGACATGCAGTGAATCACTGGAGACAGCGGATCGAGTTCGCAGGCCTTAACGCCGTGTGGGACGGACTCCTCGCTTCGGCCGGCGGTTAGCAGAAAAAGTCCGTAATAGGCATGTGCCAAGGATGACCGCGGATTGATCTCCAGCGCTTTTTCGAAATGGGGCCCTGAGTCGTGCCACGTACGTTCGAAGTAAATCGAGTAGAAACCGCGGGAGAAATTGACTTCCCACAGGTCTGGTGCCAGCTTGACGGCCTGCATCATCGCGTCACGTGCAGGCCTGCGGCCTTCCTCGGGTGGCATCCACCCGTAGAACTGGAGAATGCCGTAAGAGTCGGCAAGCCCAGAGTAGGCTAGGGCGTACTCGGGATCGAGCTGAATCGCCTGCTCGAAGCTCTTGATAGCAGCCCGCAATGTCGCCGGCGAGCGCTGGTGCCACAAGTGCCGCCCTTTCAGATACAGTTCATAAGCCTCGACGTTGGTCGTCGAGCGCCGCGCACTGCTTCCGAAGGTCACCTTGAAACGTTCCGCGATCCCGCGTGCGATCTCGTCCTGGATTTCGAAGATGTCCTCCATCTGGCGGTCGTACCGTTCCGACCAAAGCTGGAAGCCATTTCTCAAGTCGACGAGCTGCACCGTGACCCGCACGCGGTTGCCGGAGCGGCGAACACTTCCCTGCAGCACGTTGGCCACGCGCAAACGGCTGGCGATCTCGCTCATCTCCGTAGACTTGCCCTTGAAGTAAAAGGAGGAGGCGCGAGCTGCTACGGTCAGTCCCTCCACCTGGCTCAGTGCGTTAAGGATTTCTTCTGCCAGCCCGTCGCTGAAGTATTCGCCCTCCGGATCCGGACTGAGATTCTGAAATGGCATGACGGCAACCGACGGTCCGGACTTCACCCGCGCAGGCGCGGCTGCCTGTCGCCGAGACTGTTCCAAGTCGCTCAGTTCGTTGGCGACGTCGCGCGCCGTTTGCCAGCGATGGTGCGGATCTTTTTCGACGCAGCGGCGAATCACACGTGCTAGCTCGGCAGGCAACTCTGGACGCACCTCGGTCACAACCGGTGGAGTATCACGCAGGACCGCTGACACCAGTTCAGCCGAAGTCGTTCCCTGGAACGCGCGCCGGCCGGTCGCCATCTCGTGCAACACAAGGCCCAGTGAGAAGATATCGGTCCGCACATCTACCTCACGCCCCAGAACTTGCTCCGGGGACATGTAGGCCGGCGTTCCGACGACGCTCCCGAGTTGCGTGTGGTCCACGGTTGCATCGTCTGGTTTTGTGCCGCCGGTCTCTTTTGCCAGCCCGAAGTCTAAAACTTTGACGCGACCCTCGCCCGTGACCATGATGTTGGCCGGCTTCAGGTCGCGGTGAATGATCCCTTTTTCATGCGCCGCCACGAGCGCATCCGCCAAGGCGCGGGCGATCTCGATCATTTGTGGGATCGGCAGCCCGCCCGGCGGGATGCGGCGGTCGAGCGACTCGCCGGGAACATACTCCATCGTCAGAAAGGGAACTCCATCGGCTTCTTCCACCGAGTACAGGGTGACGATGTGAGGATGATTCAGTGACGCCACTGCCCGCGCTTCCCGCTGAAAGCGGGCAAGCCTCTCGGGATTGCAGGCCATTTCGGCAGGCAGCACTTTGAGTGCTACATCGCGGCCGAGTTTCGTGTCGGTAGCGCGATACACCTCGCCCATGCCGCCTGCGCCGAGCGGCGAAAGGATTTCGTAAGGGCCGAGTTTGGCACCAGCATTTAGCAGCATAAATGTGTGCGCGTCATTATAGTGCAAGGCAGGACAGGCGCTTCTTACCTTCTCGGGACCGTTGGTGATTGGTCGGCCATCCGGAAGTTGGCCATAAACGCTAGTGCAAACGGACTTCTGGGAAATAGCTTCTATGTCGCCAAGTATTCATCAACCGCGTGGCTCTACGCTACGCCGTTAACGAGGACTAATCGCCGCTGAGGCACCCAGGCCCCAACTTCCGGATAGGCCGTTTACCGCCTAAATCGGCCTGCCGAGCCCCGTTTTTCAATGTAATCACGTGTGGCTGCGTTTCTGCTGGATTCCTATGTGGTTCGCTCCGCGCGCTGCTTTCCTCCACAACCCAAAACCAAAACGTCATTCAAATGCGGATCGCCGGTTTCACGTAGACTTTCAGTGCTCAAGTAGGCGAGATCAATCCCAGCTAATTACTGCGGTAATCATCAGTGACTATTCCCCGTTGCGGCAACAAGGAATTTCACTCAGTGTTATAAAAACGGGGGACTTCCATGCGCAAACAAATGTTCGTCCTGGCTGCAATGACAATTTTTTCTTCTTCTCTGCTCTGGTCTCAGGATCAGACGCCGCAGAACCACAAAGGCAGCATGCCAGGCATGGATATGCCGAGTCACGACATGTCCAGCATGAACTCCTCCGACGCGCATGACATGCCGGGCATGGGCGGGGAGGGCAGTGCCGCAGCTATGCAAGCCATGGAGGGCCACCACATGGACATGGGACCGCACATGAAGATGACTACGCTGCGGGCGCCCAAGCCAGGCGACCAGGAAAAAGCCGATCGGGTGGTTCAAGCGGCACGCAAGGTGGCGGAGAAATATACCGACTACCGAGTTGCCCTGGCCGACGGTTTTGAAATCTTCATGCCAAACCGGCCCCACAAGCAATATCACTTCA
>JASHSL010000092.1 GCA_030040855.1 Terriglobales bacterium | reverse complement strand
ATAGCGCAGCCAGCGCTGCAGGGTGCGGTTGAGCTGGTTCTTATGCTTGGCTTCCAGCAGTTCATTCATCAAGTGGGCCGCGGTCGTGAATCGCACTCGCTTCTGCTGCCGGCAAGCCGCCACCGCCAAACCGGTGTCGGACGAACCAGGTTGACTTCGAGGTGGGAAAGCTCCGCTATGGGCGGAAGCCGCAACCACAGCTCTTCAAGTTGTGGTTTGATGCCAGCACCTTTCGTCTGACTTCTCTGCCGCTAGTTATTGCCGTCCTATTTGAAAGGGAGAGTTCTCGAGCGGAAATCATTGCAAAGTGCGGGCAGCGGTTTGAAATGGTGCCGTGGACAGCATGATTGCCGAGGAGAAGCGGTTTCTAACTGAAGCCCAGAGAGGCCACGAAAAGGTCTTCGGCATCGACTTGATCATGCACAGGTCGCTCCCTGGTTTCAATTCCTCTGGGGGAAGGGGTAAAGATATGCAAGGTTGCATAAGTTTGACCCTTGGTAGGCCTGTTTGCTCACAACGATTTGTGTGACTTCGACCCTAATTATGGCAAGCGTCAAACCGCCTGATCTTGTTGTTTTCAAGCACTTAGATCATGGACTTCCCTGGCGCACAGACAAGGCTTCGAAATCGATGTCGTGGCGATCAGCTTGCTGGCATTTAGGTTGAAATTCTGCTCTTCCGACGCCCACCCGGAGAAGCAAAACAAAGGAGTTGCCACATGGAGCATCCGTCACTTCCCTCCCAGGTATCTGCAGCACCGGGCCAGTCCACTTCCAGCATAGCAAGGCGGGAATCAGAGGATGTCCTCGCCCAGCTGCGCGCGCGCATCAGCGACAGCAAACTCAGCCTGGACACCATGCTCGATTCCATCGTCCAGGCGGCGCGACTGGTGGTGTATGCGGACGGAGCTGCCATCGCCATGCGACGACGGGATAATTTGGTCGTCTGCCAGGCCAGGTCCGGAGACATGGCGCCGGAGTTGGGCACCGAATTGGACGCCGACTCGCGCATTTCCGGGCAGTGCTTGCGAACCGGTGGGACACTGCGCTGCGATGACACCAATAAGGACCCGCGCGTGGATGCCGAAGTGTGCCGAAGTGTGGGCCTGAGATCGGTGGCTGTGGTACCGGTGGGAAGAAAGCCGGCGGTGAGCGGCGTCTTGGAAGCCTTCTCAGCGCTGCCTAATGCCTTTGACGACACCCACGTGGAATTGCTCGAGGAAATGGCAGAGTTGGTGATTGCCGCCCAGCGCCGCTCGGCAGAATCGGGTGTCGAGGTGGCGAGCAAGAAGCTCGCCAATATGAGGAAACGTAGTCTCATCCTGGCAGCAGTGGCGGTGCCCGTATTGTTAAGTTGGCTAGTTTTCGGGAGTAAGTCGAACAGCCATCCCGTGTCTGCTGCCGCCCGGCAGCCGGTCGGTGGCCCCTCAGCATCGGCTGTAGGAGACCGTTTGTCTGTTGGCGTGTTGACGCCGACCCCCTCACCTGTCGAAGACCCTCGGAGTGCTAACCCAAATCTGCCGTCTCCGATGGTAAAGGGAAGCAAAACGGAGAAAGACAGTTTGACCGGGGATGTGACTGTACGAAAGTTTGCACCTGCACCGGCATCGAACTGGAATACCAGCGTACAAGTTCCCAATGGCCTTAGAAGACCGCCAGCGCAAAATCCGGATCAATCTGGCGAGACCGCGCCCGCTCTCTCTGCTGTCTCCACCAGCTTCGAAACCGCGCCCGGCGGCTTGTTATTCGCTGTTCCCAACAACCTGCCGCAGGTGCCGATGAAGGTTTCGCAGGGCATTTCAGGGGGAACAATTGAACAGCAAGTGAACCCTATCTACCCCAGTGAAGGTCTTGTACCAAGGGAAGGCCAGGTACTGCTACAGGCAGTTGTGGCAGAAGATGGAACCGTGCATGACTTGCAGGTCATCAACGGTCACCCGTTGCTCGCTCGCGCGGCGATCCAAGCTGTCGCCCAGTGGCGCTACCGACCGTTCCTGCTTGATGGCCAGCCCATCCGTATGACTATTGAGATCACGCTGATATTCAAGCGGTCGTGAGAAGGTGACGCAGACAAGCTAGCAATTGTTCGGTTCATGGAATTACCCAGGCAAGCAGCCCTGGTCGGAAGCGGCAGGGAACAATTCGGTCAAAAGCACGCTCTGATCTTCGCAGTGCTGCTTACAACGCAGATGCTAGGGCTTTGGCTTACCCTCAGTCCGTCCCCTTTCTGGTTGGCCTGCCCCCGTTGTATTTGGTGGTTGTTTTTTTAATGGCGCGCGGCGCAGCCTTCGTCAGCACTGTTTCGCGTAGCACTTCCTAGCCATCGATAGCGCACCAAGACTCGCTAACTGACGTTAAGTCTCTATGGCACTTCCTATGGTCAAATGATCCCTGCCGTTTTTCATCAATGGCTGCACGGTCGTACACTTCCGGTGCAAGCTCGATCCGTTTGTGACCCACGACGGGCTGACGACAACTGGATGCACCCCGCCTCTCTGCATTTCCCGAATTGATTTTCGGCGAATTAGCATCCTAGCGCTCTAACTTGTAGGTTACTCTGGGTTATCCAACATGAAGGACGTTGTGCTGGCTTACGTTATCGCCGTCTCCCGAACGGAGTTTGCGAAAGATGATCGTGGAAAGGATCGTGAAGGCGCCTAGAGCGAGGAATGCCTTATGGATCCCGTGGATGAACTCCGTGCGATTCGCATACGCGCGGGCCGGAAGGAAGTAAGCTGTGGCGAGGCCCGCGATCGCCACCCCAAAACTGATGGACATTTGCTGCGCGGTACTGGCAATGGAACTCGCATGGCTGGCCTCTTGCTCACTGACATCGGCATAGACCAGAGTGTTCATGCTGGTGTATTGCAGAGATGTAAAACCTCCATAGAGGAACGCGAGAAGCAGGATGACCCATATGGGTGTCTTCAGCCCAATTGTCGCGAATAGCGTAAGCAGAACACCGATAATCACGGTATTGGAAATCAGCACGCCGCGATAGCCGAGTCGTGTCAGCACTCGGGTCATGATCAGTTTCATAGTCATGGAAGCAATCGCCTGAGGCATGATCAACAAGCCGGACTGCACGGGGGTGAAACCGAGACCAACCTGATAGAGCAGCGGCAGGAGGAACGGGACTCCCCCTACGGCCAGACGAGTAAAGAAATTGCCACACACAGCCGCGCTGAATGTCCGGAACCGAAACAACGTGAGGTCGATTAGCGGGAAGTTGATACTTCGGGCATGAAGTCCGTAGCCAGCCAGGAGAGCCAACGAAATTGCCAGAAGGCCCAGAACCTCTCCCGGGCTCAGGGTATGTTCGCCAAATACCTCCAGTACGTATGACAGCAGCGCGATACCCGAACCAAAAAGGATGAGCCCGACTAAGTCGAGTGGGGGGTCCTGTCCTCGCGGTAGTCTGGCAAGTGCAGGTCAACCAGCAACAAGCCCAGAATACCGATCGGCACATTTACAAAAAAGATTATCCGCCAGTGCAGATATCGGACGATAAGACCTCCCGCAATTGGTCCGAGCATCGGGCCCACCAAGCCGGGAATCGATACGAAACTCATAACTCGGACCAGTTCGGATTTGGCGAACGCCCTCACCAATGTAAGCCGGCCCACCGGCACCATCATGGCTCCGCCGCAGCCCTGTAGAACACGGCACAAAACGAGTAGATGAATGTCGCTGCAGACGCCGCACAGAAGCGAGCCCAGCGTAAACAGTCCGATGGCAGAAGCAAACACACGACGCGTACCAAACCGATCCGCCATCCATCCACTGATCGGAATGAAGACAGCAAGACTTAACGTGTAGCTAGCCAACACAGATTTCATGCTGAGCGGAGTCACATGCAATGCCTGTGAGATAGCTGGCACCGCGGTGTTCAGAATGGTCGTGTCCAGGGATTCCATGAAGAAGGCTACCGCGACGAGCCATGGAAGGAGATTCCGGCTTGGCATAGTGTATGAGCTTAAGGTAGAAGGGGTGAGCAGTCGTTCTCGACTTCCATCCCAGCAAGCCGTTCAGTTTGAATCGTCGCTGCTAAGGGTTCCAGTCTGCAAATAGGATTTCCGGATGAGGATTCCGGCCTCTAACTTTAAACTCCTGGAAGTAAGGATTCAAACTCCACCTGGACGATCTGAAATCTCACTGGACGTAATCGCGCCCTCTCTTGCGCTGCTCATTCACTCTCTTGAGGCGCTGTTCCCGCCAGGCTGTCCGAATGATTGTTTACGGGCTCCCGCACCGTTTTTTCTGCTGGTGAACTCCCAGGGATACTGAGGCTTTTGTCATTTCGGGCATGCCGGCGCGGGGGCCCGGGGCGCCTTTACTGTGCCGCTAAGCGCACGAATCATTTCGCGGCTGGAGAACGTTCATATAGGCTATAACCAGTGTGGAATCAGCCGTTGTTCGCACGGCATTGTGTCCTGCTCCAATCGGCAATAAACTTTGTCAAGCTTCCGAGCGCTTTCGACCAAGTGCTTGCTCGACTCCGATTCGGAGCGTTGGCGCTAGAGGCATCCTATGGCTACTTCGCGGCGTACTTTTTTGGGAGTAACCGTCGGCGCGGCAGCGTTGACCATGGTTCACCCTTTGGCTGACGCAGTCGTTCTGTCTGATCAAAATGCACCTTTGCCTCCAGTGGCTCCCGCTGTCGTCCGGGTACATGCAGCGCCCGCACAAGTCGTCAACTCCTTCGATCCCGATAAGAGCCTCGGGACATCGATGGACATTCAGTCACGCGAATCGATCAATAAGATCTACACGCCTGAAACCATAAACGTTTGCCTGTCTGCGGGCTGGGGACCGATCAGCTATCGCCTGCATACTCCGGAAACCATCGATTATTGGCACTGGAATCCGAACGGCCGTTGGACGGACGAAGCAAACCAACGCGGATACTTCGTGGGTAGCTCGGAATTGGGTGAACCGATTCGCGATTCTTTTGGCTACAATCTCCCTCACTGCGGCTGCACCCACAATGGCGGTACCGACCGTGGTCATTCTCGCCTCACTGATGGTGATCCCAACACTTTCTGGAAGA
>JASHSL010000091.1 GCA_030040855.1 Terriglobales bacterium | reverse complement strand
CTTGTCGGGAGCCTGGTAGTGCGCAGCGCCGCGAGCGAGAAGACCCCGGCTGGTGGTCTCGAGCATCAGGCCCATGCTGGGCGAGACTCGCGCCAGGCGCCGGATCCATTCCGCACTCAGCAGCCCCGGGTTGGGATGCGGCAACAAAGAGGTTTCACGCAGGACCAGTTCGCACATGGCTTCAAGATAATCGAGCGTAGACTTGTATCCCAGCCGCCGCAGAGTCTCGCGCATTTGGGGGAAGACGAGCTCAGGCTTATCGCCGAGGCTAAACAGCGCTTCGGTGCAACCCAGGGCTTCCCCGGCCCGCACCACCTCGAGGACCTGATCCGGAGTCAGGGTGTGGGCGCCGGGCGAACCCGGATCGCGGCGAAACGTGCAGTACCCACAATAATCCCGGCACAGATTGGTAAGCGGGATGAAAACCTTCCGCGAATAGGTAATGGCGCCAGACTTGTAGCGCTGCTGAGCAGCGCGAGCGGCGGCGAGCAAGTCGCAGAGTTTCTCGTCCGAGCAACCAATCCACTGGTAGGCAGCTTCGCGAGAAAGAGGTTCGCCGCCGGCCAGGTCGCCGGCTTCTGGACCATAGCGCTCCGGCCGCGTCGTCAATAGCGAGCTCATCCCTCGGGACCTGAAACGATTGTAAAGGATTTACAATCGATGGCTGCGGATCATTCTGCAAAGTATCAGGATGGTCGCTGTCCTCGGCCGAGCCCGGTTTTCCAGCTAAGGTGACCTGGAAACAAGCAAGTCCTTGGGGCGCGCATTGCGCTGCGGGAAGCAACTGGCAGCGGCCCCGTTGGCTGAGTCAATCCGTGGCAGCGCGTGTGGCATTTCAAAAGGCAATGAGCGTCAGTCAGGCAGAGTTCCGCGAGGCGATGGGCAGTTTTGCAACCGGAGTCACGGTCATCACCGTGGATCATGCCGGTGAGGTGCACGGCATGACCGCCAACGCCTTCACGTCGGTATCCCTCGATCCGCTGCTTGTTCTGGTCTGTGTCGATCACCGGGCACGGACGCACGGCCATCTCCACGCCAAGAAGCGTTTCGGGGTGAATGTCCTGGCTGACAACCAGCGGGCAATCTCCGAGTATTACGCGCGCACCGCGCCCACACACCAGCAGGCGGAACAAGAAGCCGGAGCCCGCTTCGATCGCACGATTCATGGCACCCCGGTGTTGCACGGAGCGCTGGCCTATCTCGAGTGCCGTCTAAGAAGTGCCCAGGACGCCGGCGACCACACCATCTTCCTTGCGGAGGTAGAAGAGGTGGTTGTGCGCAAAGGCGATCCGCTGCTCTATTTTCGAGGCAAGTACCGGCAAATCGGAGTTCCTCCCCAATAATCTGGCGCCGGTCCCCCGCAGGGACAGCCGACGCGGGTGCAATGCGCCGCCCTCGTTCAGGTCATGGAGTACACTTCGCCTTCGTCCTCGGCCCTAGGAAACCAGCGGTTGGTTCGGCGGCGGAAGGCGTATGAGGTGCCCCGGTCTCGGCCCAGTAGTCGTGCGGTCGAAACCTTTGTTAAGCTTATTCGCCGATGCCAAGCTGCTCTTCGGCTTTGCTTCGATGATGTGAACAGCCAGGAACACGAGGACCCCGCGGAACGAGTTGCCGAGTCACTGAACCATGTATCCCCGAGCCTTCCATTACCACCGGCCGAGTTCGCTCGAGCAGGCGGTGTCGCTGTTGTCCGAACTCGGAGAGGAGGCCAAGTTTCTGGCGGGCGGCCAGAGTTTGATCCCGCTGATGAAGCTCCGTTTTGCCAGTCCAGCTCACCTCGTCGATTTGAACTTTATTCCCGGGACGTCTTACATCAGGGAAGACAATGGTACGCTTCGCTTCGGAGCCTTGACCCGTCATGCCGAGATCGAGAACTCCGAGCTCGCGGCCCGGCTTCCCGTGTTGCACGATTGCGCTGCCGGAATCGCCGACGTGCAGGTGCGCAATCGGGGCACCATCGGCGGATCGTTGGCCGAAGCCGATCCGAGTGGCGACTGGGCCGTGGCGCTCCTGACTCTGTCTGCCGACGTTCACTGTCTGGGCCCGCGGGGTGAGCGCAGCCTGCCGCTCTCGCAATTGGTCAGGGACGCTTACACCACAGTTCTCGAGCGCGATGAATTGATCCAAGAAGTGGCGGTGAAGCTGCCGCCCAAGGGCAGTGGCGGAGCCTATCTATCCTGCAAACGTGCGGCACCCGTCTATCCCACCGCCTCGGCTGCGGTGGAACTCACGATCGACGGAGAGGTGTGCCAAGAAATCGCCATTGCGCTCGGTTGTGTCAGCCTGACGCCAATCCGGGCGAAAGATGCCGAGACGGTTCTGCGCGGTCGGAAGATCAGCGAAAAAACGTTGGCCGATGCGCAGGAAGCGGCGCGGGCGGCTGCGGATCCGCAGTCGGATATGCGCGGATCTGCCGACTACAAGCGCGCTCTGGTGGGTGCACTGGCGAAGCGTGCGATCCAGGTTGCCGTGCGCCGTGCCCGGGGAGAGCGCATCGAGGTCAGCCCCATTTATGCCTGAACCGATCGACACAGTGGCAATCCGGGTCACGGTCAACGGAAAGCCGTATTCCCTGACGGTTGAGCCGCGCACGTTGTTGGTCGAGATGTTACGCGAGCGGCTCGATCTGACCGGCACCCACGTGGGC
>JASHSL010000090.1 GCA_030040855.1 Terriglobales bacterium | reverse complement strand
GCCGGAAGCGCCTCAAAATCCAGTAACGCTACCCGCACGGCGGCATCGGGGAGCACGGCAATCACATCCCGCGAGCGGTCGCCCACTGCCTCCAAAGTTTCGCGAACCATCGCCAGCACCCGGTCCCGATGGCGGAGATTGGTTTCTGTCAGGTCGGGAACCAGGCTGCCCGGCGCCAGTTCGCCGGCGGCGCACACTGCGATGGCGTCGCCCCGCTCAGCCACCCGAGCCGCGAGCACTCGATCGGCGGCGACTTCGCAGGCCAGTTTGGGCTTGGGTCGCGAAATCATTGGGAATCCGGGATCTTTCTATTAGTAGAACGCTGGCCAGGCGGTTCTTGCAATAACTGGAAGGGCACTTTGACCATTGACCTAATGGCTCCTGGGAAACCAGCCTCCTTACCGATTGCTTTCAATGAACGTAACCTTGTTGATCTCCTTCAAGGTGGTCAGCCCCAATCTGACCTTGTCCAAGGCCGATTCGCGCAGGAATCGCATGCCTTCTTCCCGCGCCGCACGGCGGATCTCCGAAGTCGGTTTCTTGACGAGAATCATTTCGCGGATGCGGTCGCTCAGATCGAGAAGCTCGTGAATTGCCGTTCGGCCACGGAATCCCGTTCCTGCACATTCAATGCAACCCTGGCCTTCGTAGAAGGGCACCTTCGACCACTGTTGGGGATCGAGTCCGCTCGATTCCAAGGTCTCGTCGCTATAGTTCACCGGGGTGCGGCAAGACTCGCAGATCAACCGCACCAGACGCTGCGCCAGGATGCAATTCAAGGCGGAGACAAAGTTGTAAGGTTCTACCCCCATATTCAAGAAGCGGCCGATCACATCGACCACATTGTTGGCGTGCACCGTGGTGAACACCAGGTGACCGGTCAGCGCCGACTGAATCGCGATTTGCGCCGTTTCCGTATCTCGAATCTCGCCTACCATGATCTTGTCAGGGTCATGGCGCAAAATGGAGCGCAGCCCGCGAGCAAAGGTCAATCCCTTTTTCTCGTTGACCGGAATCTGGGTGATGCCACGAATCTGATATTCGACCGGATCTTCAATGGTGATGATCTTGTCTTCGTCGGTTTTGATTTCGTTGACGGCGGCATATAGGGTGGTCGTCTTGCCGCTGCCGGTCGGCCCGGTCACCAAAACCATGCCGTAGGGCTCTTTGATGTAGCGGCGGAATCGGTGCAAATCCTCATCGTCAAAGCCCACCACATCGAGCGTCAGCTTGTGGAACTTCTCGCTCATCGATTCCTTATCGAGCACGCGCAATACGGCGTCTTCCCCGTGGATGGAAGGCATGATCGAGACGCGGAAGTCGATTGGCCGTTCCGGAGTTCCGTACTTGACGCGGAATCGTCCGTCTTGCGGAACCCGCCGCTCCGAAATGTCCAACTCACTCATGACCTTGATTCGCGAAATGATGGTGGAGTGATGCTCTTTGGCAATCGGCGGCATGGCCTGCTGCAGCACCCCGTCAATGCGGAACTTGACGCACACCGAGTCGTCGCGGGTTTCGATGTGAATGTCGCTCGCCCGGCGTTGCAGGGCGGTGAAGATGGTGGTGTCGACCAGCCTTATGATGGGACTGATGTCCCCTTGTGCGGTCAAGCGGTCGATGCTGATGCTTTCTTCGTTGCCGGCTTCATCCTCCCGAATCACATCGAGCGCAAAACCCTCGCTGGCATCCTCTAGAACCCGCTTGGATTGTTCGGTCTTCTTGAGAATCTCGCTGATTTGCCCAAGCGTAGAAACCTTGGTGATGATGCGCTTGCCTAGCAAGAGGCTGATCTCGTCGATCATCATCAACTTGCTGGGATCGGCGATCGCGATGGCCAGCCGGCCATCCTCGGTTTCCTCGAGAGGCACAAAGTTGTAACGGAACATCAAGTGGACGGGGATCTTCTTGAAGAGATCGTGGTGCAGTTGGAAATTGTGCAGATCGACAAACTGGCAGCGGTAACGCCGGGCAACATCCTGGGCTTTCTCCAGTTCCTCATTCGCGGCTCCGGGCGTGACCCGTCCGCCGTTTCCACCCCCGGCGATGACCGCTTTGTTTTCCGGCATGGTTGCCATTACCTATCCTGCCTTGCCACTCCGCCCCCCCGCCACCCCAGGGAGCGCTCTCTCTATACTTAGTGGATGCTCGATCCTAGCGTAAAGATGGGCAGGTACAGGGAGATCAGGATCCCGCCCACAAAGATTGCCATGATGATCAAAATCAGGGGCTCGATTAAAGCCATGGCCGCGCCCAAGGCGGTTTGCACGTCCTCTTCGTAAAACTCCGCCACGGAGTTCAGCATGGCCGGCAGCGCTCCGGTAGACTCACCGACTTCAATCATCTCCACCGATAGGTCAGGGAACATCTCCTGTGCTTCCAGGCTTTTGGCCAGCGCATGCCCTTCGCGCACTCGCACCGCCGCTTTCTGAATCCCGTTGAGGATGCGCCGGCTGCTCATCGAGGCACCTGCGGTCTCAAGCGATGGCACGAGCGGCATGCCGCCCGCCAGCAGAGTGGAGAGCATACGGGAAAAATTAGCGACTTGATATTTCAACCATACCTCGCCCAGCAGAGGGAACCGCAAGATGGCACGGTCCACGGCTTCCGCTCCCCGATCTGTCTTCTTCCATTGCCATAACGCCACCAGGGCGACGACCGCGATGATCACGGTAAGCGGAGCGTACCGTTGCGCATGCGTGCCAACCTCGAGCATCATCAGCGTGATCGTGGGCAGCTGTGCATCCATATCCTGGTAGAGCTTGGCAAATTGGGGTACGACGTAGGTGACTAGAAAAATCAACATGCCAAAAACCACGGTCACCAGCAGGGCGGGATAGACGAGTGAGACGGCCAGCTTCTTCTTGAATGTCAAGGCCAGGCGCTGAAAAGCGATATAACGGGTGAGCACTTCCTCCATGTTGCCGCTCTTCTCCCCGGCCATCAGGGTCGTCGTATAAATCTTGGGGAACGCAGCCTGTGCAGCAAACGCATCGGAAAGCAGGTCTCCCCCCTTGACTCGGTCGCGTACGTTTTGCAGCAAACTGCGCAGGTACTTGTTTCTCTGCCGCTTGATCAACAAATCGAGGGAGTTCAGAATCGGCAGCCCCGCCTTGATCAGCGTCAGGAACTGCTGATTGAAGATCAGAAACTGGCTTTGCTTGACTTTTCCGCGTCGCCGAAGGGAAAGGTCCCCCGACAGAACTCCGCGCGGCCGTACCCAATAGACCAGGAAGCCCTGTTGGGTAAAGCGGTCGCGGACTTCGGCTTCGGAATACCCGGTTTCGACCTGCTCCACCTGGTGCCCACGCTCATCCGCAATTTTGATCAGGAATTCGGCCATCGGTAACGAGCTACCTCGCTCACCCCACCCAAGTCTAACATTCAGAACGCTGAAGGCTCCGTTAAATGCCAGTCAAAGCATGCCGCGAGTAATCGAACCCGGGACGGGATCTAGGATGATATCTAACTTGCTGAAAATAAACTTGTTATGCCTGCGATATACTTCTATTGTCCAAAGCTCTCTTCAATGACCTCGACTCCATCCGGAACGGCAAATTCGAAGCGCCGATCGGTGATCTCGACGTCCTCTTTCTGCCCGTTGAAACGGTACTCGATCGTGGTCCCGTCCACTTCTTGAAGGACAATGCGCTGGATCGAGCTATCGGGTGTGATTTCGAGGAGAACCTGACGAAAGCGGTCCTCCAACCCCTTGGGCACACCCTTCAGCAGGACATCGCCTGGGGCCAGCGGGGCCACATCGGGCGCCAAGGACAATTCCCCCAACTCCTTTTCCAGCCGTGTCTTGCCAAGCAAAAACGCCAACGGCGAGCGCAGGTCATCCAGCTTTCGCATCGACGTTTTCCGCACTTGGTGCTCGGCGGGAACGTAGAACCAAGCCTGCTTCCCGTCTCCAACGAACAGCTTCTCCTTGGGAGAACGGTATTCCCAGCGCATCTTGCCGGGCTTTTTCAGCCAGAGCGTTCCCGACTCGGTCCGCTCGCTGCCGGATCCGGAATAAATCTCCGTAAATTCGCACTCCAGCGTGCGCAGATGGTTGTAATGCCGGTCCACCCCCTCCGCGATGGCGCGAACATCGCCGGCCTGAACTATGGTTGGGGGGAAGGTTATAAGCAGCACGGCAACGAACTTCAACCGAATGGGATTCCTCAGCATCCGAGACCGCAATCAATGATGAACGATTGATTATATCGCGCGCGGGTACGCGGTCTGGGGTCGACGTAACCTACATCCAAACCAATCCGCGGTTCTGTGGGTGGACCGACGGGGTGCAACGGACCGTATCGCGCCCACGGGGAAGCAGTAATTACCGAAGGTATGTAACTATGGCAGGGTATCTTCTTGGTTCACTTGTCTGCCGGGGCAGGAGGGGGGGTGCCGACGACGGGAACGTGTTTGGTTCACCTGCCCCTGCCGGTTCGACCGACCGGATTCGATTCTGCCTCTTTCTCAACCGCGCTGTAGATATGTTCGAGCGTGCGGGCAATTTTTTCGAGAGACGCATGAATCGCGGCCAATTCCTTGTTGCTTTCGCAATCGCGCACCGGTTCCTCGATTCTTTCTGCCGCCTGGCGAACAGCGGTCTGTGGCATGGCAAATTCCCTCCCTTCCCTGGCAGGCTATCCGCGCCCCGGCTGTGGATGTTCGGCCATCATTGTGGAAAACGTCGCCGTAACCCGATTTCTCGGCCATCGCTCGAGCGTCTCTTGAGGGCGATACCAGCGTTTTGCGGCCATAGTTAAAGGCCATTACCAAAAATGACGATTGACAAAGCGCGGAGAGCGATACATACAATGCGGCAAAGGAATGCCCCTGATGGCAAAGGAGATATGTAGAATCTGGGGGTATCCCGAGGGGGACGGAAAAGGCAGCTCGACGGAGGCATCCCGCCAATTGGCTCGAAGCGCCGTCCGCAGGCTCGAAAGGTGAGTCCGAAAGCTCCCGCCTTGCTCTCTGGAAGGAAACGCGATGGGTGACTTTCTCCGGTATTACAAAGAGTTCTTGGCTCATTGGGGAAAAGAGTTGTGGACTTTCGGAAGGGAGCAAATGGTCGGTCTCATGCTCTTCGTGTTGATCCTTGTCTTCCAAATACGCAATGGGCTGGTTCCTCCGAAGAACGCGGGATGGGCTGCGCAGGAGACTTTTCTCCGGCCCTATCTTGTTCTAATCGGCATTTACCTTGCGATTCATCTGGTTCGCACCCCATGGAAACTTGATCAGGAGCTGAGGGAAAAACTGCAACACCGAACCTCGCAAGAAGAGGTGGAAAACCACATTGCACTTCTGACACGATTGACGGATCGGGGGCAGGAATTTATTCGCCGGTGCCGAAGTGAAAGAGGCCTGGTTCCGCAGGGAGAGGTAGAGGCTTGGGCGCAGGAGGTGACCGGGTCCGTGGAAGAGATCTTTGACAGCACGTATGTGACTCGCCTGGAAAGCGTCAGTGGCGTTCCTTCCGAGACGGCTCACTGGCCAAATTCGGCAAATAAACAAGTGGACGGCTTTGTTCACGTGCGAGTTTATCGCCTTCGACAATTCATTGACGAGCTTCAGGAACACGCCAAAAAGATGGTTTAGCAGATGCTGGAGCGCCCGCCCGAGGACAAAGGAAGGCCAACCAAGGATTGCCGGGACGCTTCTTCCGGCAGAAACAAGAACTGGTTGAAAAGCGCACTCCTGACGTTCTCGTCCCGATTGATTCAAGCCGCTTCGGAGCGAGCAACAGGGTTAAGCGCCGCGGTCGGAAGGTAGGAATTTCGGAGGGGGTGGAACATAACCCGGCGGTGCCCCCTTCTCGATGAAGGGAAACTTATCGGGTTCCCGGACCTCCACCCGCCCCTCGGGAAGCAGTTTGTAAGGCTGTCCCAGCGGATCAAACGGCATGCCTCGCAAGATCCCCATCGCCTCGAGTTCGGAGAAACTGGAGGGCCAATGGCCGGTCCTGGCTCGGTAAAGCGAAACCAGCTTCTCTAAATTGCTGACGTCCTCATCCACCTGCAGAGCACGCAAATGAGAAACCGCATTTGCCCGGATGTCGCGGTCGAGGGTGCTCTGATATGCTGTAATCCACATCATCCGGGCCATTTGCAATTCTCCGGCGTTCTCCGCCATCTTCGCCGCCATGGCTCTGAGGAACGGGTGCGCGCCCGGGACCTTCGAGCCGCGGGCGAAGGCGTCGGCAGCTTGGGAGTAATCCTTAAGCTCCATGTAGTAGATGAATCCCAGATTGTAATAAAGCTTCCAGTCGTTTGGGTTGTTAAGGATGCCGTATTCCGCCAATTGAATTGCTCGTTCGGGCGATTGGGGAGCCAGAAAATTAGCGCCAAACTCATAGGCTACGATCAGATGAGGATCGAGGACGGTAGTGATTTCCAGAAGCGGGCCGAGTAACGCGTATTGCCGCGAGCCTAGAGCGTGCTTGCTCCCGAAGTATTGCACCGCCCGCGTCCAGTACACATCCGCCAGTAGCCCGTCATATCCCAGGCTCAGCCTCTTGACCGCTTTTGGAGAGGCAATGTAAAGCACTTCGTCGAGCCGGGCTTGGCCTCGCATCTGGTCCAGGTGATGCAGGCCGAATGCCGAGGTGACAAGACAAACAGCCAAAAGAAGACTGACGATCAGCGTGATTCGGTTGGACGGTTTCATTTCAGATTCCGGCGCTCGAAGATCAGCACCGCGCCGCAGAGGGCCATCGCCGTGTACATCGATGCATACAGGCTGTTGGAGAAAATGAGTTGTCTGGTTACAGGTTGCTGGTGGGCCACCGAGCTGATGACATTCAGGGAAGCGAAGTTGGGCACCAAATACGCTGCCCCCATGACCAGGTAGCGGATTATGCCCTGAGTCAT
>JASHSL010000089.1 GCA_030040855.1 Terriglobales bacterium | reverse complement strand
GAGCCGCCTAAGAAGATGCTTCTGGCGTATAACCTCGATACCGGCTCGTTTGTCTGGAAATATCCCCAGACGGGCAGCGGGCGCTCGTCCGGAGGGACTATGAGCACCGCCGGTGGCTTAGTGTTTTTTGGTGACGACGCAGAATCGTTGGAAGCGATCGATGCGCAAACTGGAAAACCTCTGTGGCACTTCAATACCGGCCAAGAAATGAGTGCATCACCGATGAGCTATGCCATCGGGGGCAAGCAGTACGTTGCCATTGCAGCGGGCAGCGACGTTTTCAGCTTTGGTTTGCCGTAATTAGAAGATATGGGGCAAGGGAGATAGAAATGAGAGGAACAGAACGACGTCGGGTTCGGCGTAACTGGATCCTTAACAGTGCATCGACCCGCTCGTTCTCAAGGAGGGAGGTAGAAGATGGGCCTCACATGGTATTGGAGTCGCCGAGGCTTTCTGAGCAGCCTGGCAATGGCCGCCAGCACGCTTCTAATGTCGCGAAGGTCGTCCGCAGCGAATCGGGCGGAGCCAGGGGACACGCGCCTATCCGGTTTCGGCCAGTCAGGAAACCCCTATGAGGAATTGGGTGTGACCACGGTGATCAATGCCCAAGGCACCATGACCATGCTCGGCGGCTCACTCATTCGCCCCGAAGTCGAGGTGGTGATGGCACAGGCATCACGGCATTTTGTCAGCATACCCGAGCTCGAGGAAGCGGCTGGACAGCGGATCGCCGAGATGCTGAAGTTACCCGAGGGATCGAGTGCGCTCGTGACTTCCGGGGCCGCTGCGGCGATGCAGTCGGGATTGGCCGGCATTCTCACTGGCGATAATGAGAATCTCATCAAGCAACTGCCGGACCTCACGGGAATGAAATCCGAGGTCATCATCCAGAAATCCCATCGCAACCCGTTCGATCACCAATTGCGAGCGACAGGGGTAAAACTGATCGAGATCGAAACCCGCGATGAGTTGCGTATGGCAGTGAGCGAACGGACTGCCATGATGCACTTCACGAATTTCGCGAACGAGGCGGGGCAAATCAAGGTGGACGAATGGGCCAAGCTAGCCAAGGAGTATAAACTTCCGTGCTTCAATGATGCGGCCGCCGATACACCGCCCGTCTCGCATCTATGGGATTACATCCACATCGGCTACGACCTGGTGGCATTCAGCGGCGGGAAGGCGATGCGCGGCCCGCAGTGCGCCGGGTTGCTGATCGGACGCAAGGATCTGGTGCGCTATGCCTTGCTGAACAATAGTCCTCACGAAGACACACTCGGACGCGGCCAAAAAGTTGGAAAAGAGGAGATTCTGGGCATGATCAAGGCGCTCGAACTCTATCTGAACGAAGACCACGACGCCCGCAGCAAGGAGTGGCAAGAGCGCCTGGAGTTAATTTCGCGTGAGATCACCCAAATTCCGGGGGTGAGCACATCCTTTTTCACGCCCGACATTGCAAATCACGTGCCCCATATGCAGATCACCTGGGATGCCAGGATTCGGTGGACTCCACAGCAAGTCGCCCAGTTGTTGCGGAACTCCCGACCTTCCATCGTGATCGGTGGCGGAGAAGGGAAACCGGGTTTGGCGATGAATTCGTTTATGCTGCAGCCGGGTGAGGACCAGATCGTGGCAGAGCGGCTGTCCCAAATTTTGCGTGATCATTCGGCATGAACAGGTTGTTTTGGGGCAAGGATCTGCTAGAGGATGGATTCTGGTTCAAAAGTCAGGCATAGGATTGAGTGACCGGCGGGCGGCGTTTCGCCCGGATTGGCTTGGGGTTCGAGTGAGCTTCCCATGGCAGCACTTGATCCGGGGGTCCGATGAGCGAGAGCGTCACAACTCGCGTGCGTTGGCTGCTCATATTTTGGATCTTTGTCCTCAGCGCGGTCGCGTTTCTCGATCGGGTGAACATCTCGGTCGCGGGCAGTTCGCTCGAAGCCGCGTACGGACTGAGCCCCATTGACCTGGGATGGATCTTCAGCGCCTTCCTTGCAGGATATGCCTTGTTTCAGACAGTAGCCGGGCGCCTGGCGGATCGTTTCGGTCCCCGGCGCGTGCTAGCTTGCGGCGTGACCTGGTGGGGTGTGTTTACGGTGCTGACGGCGTCGGTTCCTCCTGGCATCGGCGGGGCGCTGATGTTGTTCATCGCCATCCGCTTCCTGCTTGGAGCGGGAGAGGCTGTGATCTATCCCGCCTCCAATCAGTTCATCGCCCGCTGGATCCCGGCGCGTGAACGAGGAATCGCAAACGGCTGGATTTTCGCCGGGGTTGGTGCCGGAGCCAGCCTATCGCCACCTTTGATTACCTATCTCATGCTGCACTATGGCTGGCGATCGTCATTTGGGGTCTGCGCCGTCCTCGGAGTGGTCGTCGGAGCCATCTGGTACGGCCTCGCGCGCGATGATCCCGGCGAACACCCGAAGGTTTCTTCGAGTGAGTTGACCTATATTCGCTCCGGGTTGGGCGAAAGCCCCGGTCCCGCCAGTCTGGGCCAGGCCGACCGCGCTCGGGTGTTGGTGCCATGGCGCACTGTGCTCGCAAGCCATACGGTGCTCGCAGTGACCCTGAGTTATTTCTGTTTCGGTTATGTGGCCTGGATCTTCTTCAGCTGGTTCTACATCTATCTGGCGCAAGTGCGAGGCATGAACCTGAAAGCCAGCGCCTGGTTTGCCACGCTGCCCTTTCTGGCCATGGCGATCGGCTGTCCGTTGGGCGGAAGAATCAGCGATCGGCTGACTCTCGCGCGCGGACCGCGAATGGGACGATGTTGCCTGGCAGCATTTGGGATGATGTTGGCCGCTGTTTTCCTGGCGCTAGGTTCCATGGTGGGGAGCGCGCAAATGGCGAGCGTGGTCTTGGCGGGAGGCGCAGGGGCACTCTATTTAGCCCAGAGCTCCTTCTGGTCGGTCAGCGCCGGGATTGCCGGTGGCTCTGCCGGGTCCATTTCGGGCTTCATGAATATGGGGGCGCAGATCGGAGGGGCCGTCACCGCATCGCTGACGCCTTGGATCGCAACCCATCTCGGTTGGACCGCCTCCTTCCTTACGGCCGCTTTACTCTGCCTGATCGGTGCGGCCAGTTGGTTGGGAGTGAATCCGGCTGCGGTTTTGGCAGCCGGCGATGACGGGTTTCAAAGTTCATCCCCTCGCCCGGTGAGCGCAGCGGGAGGTCAATCGGGCGAACCATTGAGGTCATGACCAAACTAACAATCAAGCCGAAAGCCGGATGCCTGTGGGACTTGGTGAGCCTCGGAGAAGTGATGCTCCGGCTGGATCCGGGCGACCAACGCATTTCGACCACGCGCCAGTTTCGCGTGTGGGAAGGTGGCGGTGAATACAACGTGGCGCGAGGCCTCAGGCGTTGCTTTCGCATGGACACGGCGGTCGTGACGGCGCTCGTGGACAACCCGGTTGGCCGTTTGGTGGAAGATCTGATGCTGCAAGGT
>JASHSL010000088.1 GCA_030040855.1 Terriglobales bacterium | reverse complement strand
GGCATGGGCCTGCGGCCTACCCATTGGGATGAAAATGGGGTTGAGTGGCGTGTACGCTGATGGAGCGTGGACGGCGAAGATCTGTTTACACTCTGGATGAAGTGAGGCCGTTTTTGAGTTTGGTCAGGAACGCGGGTTTTGAACCAATCTGTGTCGCGCCACCCCTGCGAGCAGAGGTGGTAGCACGTGACGGTGTGTAACCTTTTTCGCGTGCGTTCTGCCGCTCCACGCTGAGGAGGAAGCGATGAAGATGGCAGGGATCGACGTACACAAGAAAGTTTTGATGGCGGTGGTGGTCGATACGAGTACGCCGCAAGAGAAACCAGCGCGGCGACGATTCCCCACGATGCCGAGCGAGTTGCACCGCCTGCTGACGTGGTTGCGGGAGCAGGGGGCGGAAGAAGTGGTGCTGGAATCCACTGCGCAATATTGGCGATCGGTATGGCTGGAACTGGAGCCGCACATGCGTTTGCACTTGGCGCAGGCGTTCTCCAACCGTGCTCCCCGTGGGCGCAAGCATGATTTCAAGGATGCCGAGCGGTTGGTGCACCGATTGATGGCCGACGAGCTGATTTTAAGTTTTGTGCCCAGCGGGGAACAGCGTATCTGGCGCAGCATGACCGGCATGAAGGTACAACTCACGCGCGACCGCGTACGCCTGCAAAACCAAATGGAGTGTTTGCTGGAAGAAATGCGGATCAAGCTGTCGATTGTGGTCAGCAAGCTACTGGGCGCCAGCGGGTTGCGCATTCTGCATGCTTTGGCCAACGGCGAGACCGACCCCAAGAAGTTGGCGCAACTGGGGGGTGAGCGGTTGCAGTGCACGGAGGAGCAACTGGTGGATGCTTTGACGGGAAGAGCCCCGCCCGTGCATCGGGAGATGTTGGCCTTGCAGCTCCAGCGGCTGCAGTTGATTGATCAGCAAATGGCTCGGCTCAATGGCATGATCGCGGCCGCCATGAAGGCGCATCAAGACGCCGTGATTCGACTGGCGGAAGTACCTGGCCTAGGAGTGGATTCGGCACAACAGATCATCGCCGAGGTAGGAGCGCAGGCCAGTACATTCGGTTCCGCGGCGGAGTTGACCTCGTGGGTGGGAACCTGTCCGGGCAAGGAGGAAAGCGCGGAGCAGAACCATAGCAGTCGCTCTGCCAAAGGCAATAAATATCTGCGCCGCGTGCTGAACCAAGCCGCCCACGCTGCCGTGGCGAAGAAAGGCAGCCATTTTCAAGCCGTGTTCCGGCGTTTGCTCCCCCGCCTCGGCTATCAGTCCGCCGTCTGGGCCGTTGCTCATCGGCTCTGTCGTCTGGTTTGGAAGATCTTGCATGAAGGAGTGCGCTTTATCGAGCGAGGCTGCGAACCGACTCCCCAAGAGAAGAAGAAACGTGCCCAGATGTTGGCGCGAGCCCTTCGCAAACTCGGCTACGAGGTCACCGTCACCCCCATAAACCAACTTGCGCCTAAGCCTGCTGTCTAGGTCTGGGAGAGGATTTTCGACGGAGATCGCGGTAGGGATACCAGTTACCTGGTACCCCCCGCAGAGACCCGGACGGGCGCTTGTTAGCGCATCCGGTTCTTATCTCGGATGAGTAGCGGCAAAGCGGACTACGGGATAAGGATGGAGCACCCGCGGTCGCGGAAGCCATCGGTCACCCAGCTTGAGCATACGTTTCCAGGGCATACGTTGTTGGCAACGGCGACACAGGGTGTGCCACCAGATCCCAAGCAACCGATCCCGGAATAGACTCAAACTGCCGATGTTTCCAGGTACCGCGTAGTAGTTGAAGTAGCCTTGCACGACTGATCTGAGCCATGCGCCAGTTTGTCGCACCGGATCGTGCATGCGGGGACGGAGCTGCTGCTTGATGTCTCGCAGTTTGCTCCGCATGCGCTTGCGGATCGTGAGGCGCCTCACCGCGTATCGCCCTAGCCTGTTCTTCCCGCTAATATGCGTGAAGCCCAGAAAATCAAACGTCTCTGGCTTACCTTCTCCTCTTCGTTTCCGGTTCTCTTCGGCAAATCGCCCGAATTCGATCCGGCGCGTCTTATCTGGATGCAGTTCCAATCCGAACTTCTTCAGCCGATCCCGAAAATCCCGTAGGAACCGGTCTGCCTCGGTTTGGTACTGGAAGCCCAGGACAGTATCATCCGCAAAACGGATAACCACCACCTCGCCTTGCGCCCATTTCTCGCGCCAGACGTTCACCCAGAGGTCGAAACAGTAGTGCAGATAAATGTTCGCGAGCAACGGTGAAATCACCGAGCCTTGCGGACTCCCTGTCTGCGGTTCCGACCACTTGCCTTCCTCCATAACCCCTGCCTTCAGCCATTTCTGGATGAGGCGCAGGATCCGTGGATCAGCGACGCGATGCTCAACGAACTTGACCAGCCAGCTTTTGTCGAGGTTATCGAAAAAGCCTTTTATGTCGGCGTCAAGCACGTAGTTCACCTTCTTCTTCAAGAGCGCATATGACAGCGCATCCAGCGCATCATGCTGTCCGCGCCCCGGACGAAAACCATAGGAGAAGCCGAGAAAGTCTTCCTCATAAATCTGATTGAGGATGGTGGCCACAGCGTACTGGACGATCTTGTCCTCCAGAGCCGCGACTCCTAATGGGCGTTTCCGTCCATCTTCTTTCTCTATGTACACTCTTCGCGATGGCATTGCCCGGTACACTCCGCGATGGACCCGGCCATGAAGGTCGATCAGTCGATCTTCAATCCCGGACTCATACTCGTGCCATGTGACTCCGTCCACTCCGGGTGCGGCTTTCCTCTTCAAGGAGTAAAAGCTTTCCCGTAGGAGATCGATCGTCAGGTGGTGAAGCAGAGCGGTGAACCTCATCTCCTTATTTTCCCTTGCAGCTTTCCGCACGCCTGCCAACCCCTGTGGCACGCCCTTCCCGCTCTGAGTCGGGTACGTGTTAGATTGACGGACGTTCTCCTTGATCAGCGGCCTTCCCTCCGCACTCTCCGCCGACGGTGATCTGTCTTTGTTCGAATGGTTCATAGGTAATATGCCGCTGTGTGACTCCTCGGAGGCGTACGCGCGGGCCGTGCGGTCTAAGCCTTCACCCGCCGACCTGCCGTCAGGTTCGATAGCAGGTGTCCCCGAGGTCTCCCGGTTCTCGTGCATGAAGTTTCTAGGCGTGCCTGGGGTCTTCGACTACGCCGGACCAGACTGGAACTCGCGCTAGCGCTCCTGCCCATGTTGCCTTCCGCGCATTACAAAGTCGTCGGCGTCCGGATTTACAGTTTTCGGAGCTGATTACCCACCCCGCCTATACCCCTGTTTACGCTTCGCGGCCTACCTCGCGATAGGACTCGCGCAAAACTCGGGGCCGAGCGGATCGCTACTCCTTTCTCGTGAGGATTCTTCCTCCTCTGCTTCATGCCGGTTCATCCCGGCGCACTGTAA
>JASHSL010000087.1 GCA_030040855.1 Terriglobales bacterium | reverse complement strand
GCGTACTTCGACGCTTGTTTCCGCGCTCGTCCGTTTCTTCCACCGGAGCTTCCAGCCACATCTTGATCAGATGCAGCATCGCTCCGTCTACGACGCGTCGAGCTACCGACTTTAGAAGCTCGGAATGCGGAAGAGTATCAAAGTAGGAACTGAGATCTGCATCTACGATTTCTTCATGGCCGGTATTGATCAGCTTATGGACGTGTCTTACAGCATCCAGTGCGCTGCGGTCTCGCCGATAGGCGTACTGTTCCGACGGCAGATCAGCCTCGAAGATTGGTTCGAGAATTAGAACTGCCGCCATTTCCGCTGTCCTGTCACGGATAGCGGGCACTCCGAGCGGCCGCTGTTTCCCGTCCGGCTTCGGTATATAGACTCGCCGCACAGGAAGTGGTTGGTAGGTTCGGCTTTTCAGCTCTTGCGCCAGTTCGTCCAGCCAACGCTCTATTCCGTACGTCTCGATGTCCTCAAACGTCTGATTGTCTACTCCTGCTGCGCCGCCATTGGCTTTGCAGCACGCGTAGGCGAATGCCAGAACGTCCTTGCGGTACACTTTGTCGTACAGGGCATAGAAGCGAAAGTTGGACGATTCCTTCGCTTTGTCGTGCAACGCCGTCTGCAACTTCTGAACGCTTGCTGGGGTTGTTAGACTCAACGTCAATCCCTCCGTCTTCGTTGCTTCTTGCGTTTCCTTTCAACTGAGGCCCCTTCCCTCCCCCGGCATTACCCGGCTTCATCAGTACTACGAGCCTCTCCGTCACCCCATACGGCCCGGCCTGTCTCTCACGAGTTGCCAGTTGATCCCAACTGCGATCACCGCTGGGGCTTCCCGTGTTGCTACTGGTCAACTTTGCCTGCTTGCCGTCGCCATTACCCCGGCAGGTCTGATGGAACTCGTTCGCTCGTACTGTTCCATCAGCGGCGGCCTCCCCAGAAAACACAGCGGTTTGGCTCCTGCGTTAATCGTCTCGAGGCCTGCTCAGCGTTCACTTCACGTTACGGCCTGCATGCTCGCCAAGTCACCTAAGTGACCCTCTACACCGGAGGCTCCGACGGCTTCGTTTCCTCCTCCGCCGCTCCGATTGCTTCCGGGTGGAGCGAACCCAGTTCCCGGGCGGGACTTTCACCCGCAGTCGACCAGCGCCTTTTCACGGCGCACGCGTTATCGCGATATTACAATAATGGATCGGAGACGCTCGTGGCGTGGGCGATGCGTAAATTCAAGCGCTTCAAACGCCACAAAGCCCAAGCTAGTCAGTTCCTCCAACGGCTTGCGATGGAATGACTCGGCCCAGCAACTCAATCCTCTCCTTCGGGGTGGATTGCGTACTATGGGCGTTATGCCCCCTCGGCGCTGTATCCCCTGCTGCGATACGTCTATTTGCGGTTCATTGACTTGGCCTGCCTCCAGTCCTAAGATTTCAACTCAATGATCGGCCAGACCATTTCGCACTATCGCATCGTAGACAAGCTGGGCGGAGGCGGAATGGGCGTCGTCTATAAGGCCGAGGACCTCAAGCTCCGCCGCTTTGTTGCTCTGAAATTTCTTCCTGATAACGTTGTCCAGGACCCGCAAGCGCTGGCGCGCTTCCAGCGCGAGGGACAAGCCGCTTCCGCTCTGAACCATCCCAGTATCTGCACAATCTACGAAATCAGTGAACACGAGGGCCGCCCGTTTATCGCAATGGAATTTCTGGAAGGAGTGACGCTGAAACATAAGATTGTAGGACCTCCGCTGGAAACCGAGACGGTGCTCGCGCTGGCCATCGAAATCGCGGATGCGCTGGATGCCGCACACGCCAAGGGCATTGTTCACCGCGATATCAAGCCCGCCAACATTTTCGTCACCGAGCGCGGCCATGCCAAGATCCTGGATTTCGGGTTAGCCAAGGTGACGCCTCCGAGCACGTCTTCGATGGTCGCAGCCCTTAATACGCAAAGCAATGCCGCCGATGCAGAGTTTTTGACCAGTCCGGGCACCATGGTCGGAACCGTGGCTTACATGTCGCCCGAACAAATCCGCGGCAAAGAGCTCGACCCCCGCACCGATTTGTTCTCCTTCGGCGCGGTGCTCTACGAGATGGCAACCGGCGCCTTGCCTTTTCACGGTGAGACTTCTGCCCTCACCTTTAAGGCCATCCTCGATTCCGATCCGCCGCCTCCGATCCGCTTCAATCGCAACCTTCCGCCCAAGGTGGAAGAAATCATTAACAAGGCTCTGGAGAAGGACCGCGACCTGCGCTACCAGTCTGCAGCCGAAATGCGCAGCGATTTGAAACGCGCAAAACGTGACACAGAGACCGGACGGTCCAGCCGCTCTCTAGTGAGCGTGGCCGAGACAACGACTTCAGCTTCCATAAGGGGCACAGTCGCCGTCCCATCGGAAGGCACGAAGCCTGCACGCACGGTCTATATGGCGGTAATGGCTATCGTTGCCGTCGTCATCCTGGGAGCTCTCGCCGCATTTTATCTGCGTAGCTCGTCGAGCACCGGTCCCGCGAAAGTCATCCAGATCAGCCACTGGAACAAGCCGATGCATAGTGCCGTTCTTTCGCCTGACGGCCATACCGTGGCATTCACCTCCACAGTCGCGGACTTCGACCAGGTTTTCGTGATGCTGGCTTCCGGCGGCGAACCGCTGCAACTCACCAACGACTCGGTCGACAAGCTGGTAGACAGCTTCTCGCCCGATGGCACTCAGATTTATTACTCCCTAAATGCGAGCGAGGCGGGTATCCGCAGTGTGCCAACCCTTGGTGGGGCGACCACGATCATCGCGACAGGATCGGGTCTGGTTCCTTCCCCTGACGAAAACTTTTTCTACTTCATTAAGAGACTGGAGAGTAATGGCGTCTTTCGCCGTTCGAAGGAAGGGCTGTCAGGGGAAAAGGTCTTTACCCCTCCTGCAGGGTTCAGCCCGCTGGCAATTCTGGTTTATCCCGATGGTAAGGACGTGTTGGTAAGCACGGGAAATGATAATGTCCTCGGTTCGACAACTGTGGTTCTTTACCGGGTCAACGCTAGGACTCACGCTTCGCAAAACATCGGCGAGATCGCAGGTAGCCCGACTGGCCTCGTGTGGAAGGATGCGGGGAAAACCCTGCTTTGCAGCCGCACGGTCAACAGCGTCACGAATATCTGGGAGTTCCGCCTCGCGGACGGCAACCTGACACAGGTGACTTTCGGCGCCGGCCCGGATCTCTCGCCCATGCCCGACCCCTCCGGCAAGGGAATTTATTTTGTGAACGGTCGGCGGTCGGGAACGCTCACGGTTTACGACACGCGCACTCGCCAGTCTCATGACCTGGTGTCGCAAGAAGCTACTCAACCCTGGTTGTCCTGGGACGGCCGCCATGTTGAGTACATCACACCATCGGGGAACGCCCAGCAGGGCGATCTTTGGGTCTCGGATATCGATGGCAGTAACCGGGTCAAAGTCGCGACGGGTGCTAACCTGGTGACCACCGCCTTCACGTCGGATAGTTCCCGGCTCATGTACGGAGATCGGGAGAATGGCGTGCAAAAGTTCTACACCGTGAAAGTAGACGGCACGGGTCTGCGGCAAGTGGCTTGGTCCGGAGCGAACGCCGGCTATGGAACGCCCAGTCCAGATCCGAATTTCCTGTTCCTGGGTGGTTATGAGAGCGATTTAGCCAAGCTCACCATCTGGAAGATACCCGTTGACGGCTCGAGCAGCGAGAAAATAGCTGACAATTGTGGGGCGATTTGGGATACATCGCCGGACGGCAAATACCTTATCTCTTCACT
>JASHSL010000086.1 GCA_030040855.1 Terriglobales bacterium | reverse complement strand
AGCGCGGGGGACGGCGAGGAATGACGTGTAAGGCGTGACAAATTTGTATTGACGGGCCAAGCGGATGATTTCGTCGATGGAGGCTTGGTCTTCGCCCTCGCGTTCGATTTTTTCGAGCAGGGCATCCACGCGGGCGCGGGCCCACAGGCGAGGAAGTTGCGGGTGATCGAACGACTCGCGCGGCAAGTTAGTCTTGCCCGCCATCTTGACCTCGACGCCGTCGCGCACGCCGTGGACGGTGAAGGTGACATTATCCTGCGGCTTCTGGTACCGGCCAACCCAAGAGGCGAGCGAACCGGAGAAGATTGCGGCCTGCAGCGGATAAACGGTATCGACCGCAGTGTCAGGGGAGACGGTGAGTTCGAGTTGGCCAACGGGGCTGCGTCCGATCTTCGAGAGGAAAGAGTTCAGCTTGAATTCCATCGGCTCGGTGGAGAGGACCTGTTCGAGCAGACCGTCCTGGCGGGCTAGCATGCGGAAGAGCGGGAGATTGGCGTCGTCACCGACAGCAAAAATGTAGGTGCGAGGACGTTGCGTCTCGGGAAGTTGCTTCCACGCGGAGGTATACCAGGCGGCGAGCTTGCCGTTCTGAATGATGCCGCGAGTCGCCCCTCCGTCGCTGAGGATGACGAGATAGGCGTTACTGGCTCCGGGCGCGGAGGCTTGCTGTAATCCGGTTTCGAGGGCCAGCTGCAGATCGGTGCCGCCACGGAGGCGGCTGGCGCGGACAGACTCAATGGCGTTCTGAATGCTGGCCGGATCGGCTGAGCGGACCGGGATGACTTGTGTTTCGGTGTTGAAGAGGATCAGGCCGAAGTGGTCGGTGGGGCGAAGAGTGTGTAGCAGAGTTTCGAGGGCCTGATAGCTCCGCTCGAGTTTTTCCCACTGCATGGAAAGCGAGGTGTCGAAAAGAACGATGACGGTCTTCGGCACGCCACCGGGAGCATTGCCAACCGCCGCGGGAGCACCGCCGAATCCGAGGAGCGCTTCGGCTTCGAAGAATCCAGGCTCATTTGTACTTCGCACGGGGGACATCTCAGTCGGCGAAGGCGGGCCGCTGATCGGGTTCCGGTAGGTCAGCAGTTGCAGAGTGTCGGAGGCGGCGGGATCGAGGTCGTAAGTGGTGACGAAGTCCTCGCCGAGACTGACATTCTCGCCTTCGAAATGGCCTTGGACCAGACGAGGAGTGTTCTGGTCGAGCTGCAGTGGAAATGTCTTGGCCGGGGCCTGGAAGTTGCGGATGGCGTGCGCGGAGTGCAGTTCAAAGTTGATGCGGAAATGGGCTGCGGCCTGGGCCTGATAGGCGTCAGGACGGAGAGGAATCGCGAAATAGGACTTCAGATTTTCAACCGGGATGGACTCGTGGTACTCGATCTCGAGGCGCTTCGTGCCCCAGGCGGGAATGGGGACGATGCGCGCGCTGAAGACGTTGCTGCGCTTGGCTTCTTCGGCGCCGCGTTCGCCCATCTGCAGCAGACCGGGATCGATCGATTGCTGCTTGAGCTGGTTGTAGAGTTCTTCAGCGCGCTTGCGTTCGAGGATCACGGCGGGCAGGCGCACCGGACCGTCCCAGCTGGCGAAGTCGGAGATGGTGGCGTGGCTCGGGAGCGCGAAGACGTAATTCCCCTCTTGAATCCCGATGGTGTGATTGGCGAAAACCTGACGGACGAAGACACGCGCGTCGCCGTTGTCAATGCGGATGGTAATCTCCATCTCTTCGAGCGAGAGGATGGAAGGATCGGGCTGCTGCTTGTCGCGCGGGATGAGGACTCCCGCGTCGGCAAAGAGAGGCGCCGAAGTAAGGAGAGCGAAGAGAAACGCGATGAAAGCTTTTTTCATGAGTGCAGCTTCTGTTCTGGTATGCGGACCAGACCGTTATCTGTACCGATGTAGAGATATCCGTTGGCCGAGGTGAGGGCGGTGACGTTCAACGAGGGCAGCCCATCGCGAATAACGGACCAACGTTCGGACTGGCGATCGTAGAGATAGAGGCCTTGGCCAAGCGTTCCAGCAATGACGTAGTTGGCGGTCACTAGCATGGCGTTGGGATTGACTTCAAAGGGGCCGGAGCCGATTTCGAAAGAGCGGAAACGGCCCTCGCGGTCGAGAGCAAGGATACCGGCGCCGTAGGTGCCGACCATCCATTCCTGGCCGACGGGGACAATGGCCGTAATCCAGTTGTGCTTGAGGTTGGAAGTTGCGATGGTGAAGTTGGCGGTGAGGTCTCCTTTACTGAGGAGCGAGAGGCCGCCCAGGGTGCCGGCCAGGAGTTGGTCGCCTGAGACGCCGAGAGCATAGACGTGATTGTTCACGAGGCCGTGAAAGGCATACATGCTGCGGGCGCCGGAGCCGTCGAGGAAGGTGAGGCCGGCGGGCGTGGCGAGGACGAGACCATCGCGGTAGCCGGCCACGTCGGTGACATGGTCTGCGATAAGGCCGTCGGCGCGGGTGAGGACTTGCTGCTCAGAGCCGGAACCGTCGAAGCGAACCAGGCCATTGGCGGTGGCGACGTCGATTACGCCGGAGTTCGAGTCGGGGAAGATCCGGTTCACACAGAAGACGTGTTCGTCTTCGACATGGCGGGCACGGGAATTGTCGGAAGAGAGCAGGTCGAGGCCGCGATCGAAGTATCCCACCCACAGGCGGCCGGTAGAGTCAGCGGCGAGCGCCGAGATGTTGCGGTCGGTCAGGACTGAACCGGTGTTCTCGAGCACTCGCTGCCATCCGAAGGCGTGAGGCGCCATGCGGTAGAGGCCGTTGCGGGCGACGGCGAAGACGGCGTTGTCGGAGATGAAAAGTTGGTGAACTTCGGGTAACTCGGCTCCCGGGCCCAGGTTCGGGTTGGGACGACGGCCTTCGAGGGCGATGACCATGACGCCCTGGTCCTCGGATCCCACATAGAGCTGCGTCGGAGTGGCAAGCAGCGCGGTGGCGAGCACGCCGGGAGCGAGCACGCGC
>JASHSL010000085.1 GCA_030040855.1 Terriglobales bacterium | reverse complement strand
CGTAAGGCTTCTTCTCCGCTTGCAGCGCCGCCGAGTATTGCTGAAAGTAGGTGCCTAAAATCTGCTGCATCTCCGGCAGGAACGGCCCGTGCCAGGCCACGGCAAACACCCGGCCCCCCGGAGTCACATACTCGCTGACCACCGTGCCCCCGGGCGCCTTCAGGGCACGTACCTCATAGCCCTCCCCTGCGGTCACTGCCAGGCTGGCATTCATGTGCGCCCGATCGGCCTCGACCGAGGAGACGTCGCCCCCCAAAGCCGCCCGGGCGGGACACGACCATCCCAGCCACACAATTCCCAGCAGAAACCACGCCGGGAAAGCTACCCATCGCTCCAGCATCGTTTTCATAGCATGCGCCTCGACGGAGTAAAGAGATATACGAACTCTAACCCAAGAAACCCAGTTTAGTTGCTATTGATGGCACGACTTTCCGTTAGCAAGTAAGATGCAAACTGCAGGTAAATGATCGTCAACATGACGTAAAGTTATGTTCGTTCTGCAGTTTTCCCGAATGAAATCATCTTCGCGACTACCCTTGGCAAATGGAGCGCTTGCGCTGCGGGTCAACCGCCTCGCCTTCTTTTTCAGCCATCATGGACCAGTGCCAGCCTTACCCAATGACGGGGCAGAAAGGCGGACGTAGGCCCACCACAACCGCATAAAAAACCTATCTATGCCTGTTATATCGTCGTCGCCCGGCCCTGTTTTGCCAGCCCCTCTGGTGGAAACTCAACTCTCCCGCCCGGCTGGTCGGTGCGTTTGGTTTGTGGTCCGAGCGCGGCGCGTTGGCATGAATGCCAATCTCTTCCGTTCCGCCCGGATTATGATCGACCTCTGCGATTCATTAACAAAATTATACATCGAACGGCGAAGGCAAAGAGAGTTGGGTAGTGATGTCATAACGACGCTTGCGGAAGGCTAGGTTCAGAGGACGACTTTTGCCTGGACCGCGGCCAGTTTCGCCAAGGATTCCTCGTAGGGCTGGCGGGCGATTCCGCGCTCGGTGACAATGCCGGTTATGTAGTTCGCGGGTGTGACATCGAAGGCTGGATTCTCGACCGCGACGCCTTCCGGGGCAATCGCTTTGCCGGCGATATGGGTAACCTCTTGCGCGCTGCGCTGCTCGATCGGGATCCTGCTGCCGTCCGGGGTATCGAGATCGATGGTCGAAAAGGGGGCAGCCACGTAAAAGGGAACTCCGTGCTCCTTGGCGAGCACGGCCACGGTATAGGTTCCGATCTTGTTGGCAACGTCTCCATTGGCTGCGATGCGATCTGCGCCGACCACGATGGCGCTAATTTTGCCCTGTCTCATCATGAATCCCGCCATGCTGTCGGAGATCAAAGTCGTGGGGATGCCGTCCTTGATCAGCTCCCAAGCGGTCAGTCTCGATCCCTGGAGGAAAGGGCGCGTTTCGTCGGCATAGACTTGGATCTTCTTGCCCAGCGCAATGGCCGCGCGGATGACGCCGAGCGCCGTCCCATAGCCGCAGGTAGCCAAGGCACCGGCATTGCAATGTGTCAGGACGCCGCCGCTTGCGGGCATGAGGCTAGCCCCCCAACGGCCCATCGCCTGATTGGCCGCGATATCTTCGTCATACATCTGTTGAGCTTCTTCGATCAGCGCCTGCTTGAGCTGCGGGAGCGAGCGAATTCCCAGGGCCTCGAACTTCGCTTGCATGCGCCGAATCGCCCAAAAAAGGTTCACTGCGGTGGGACGGGTCGCGCCCACCAATGCGCAACAGCGATCCAATTCCCGCCTGAGTTCGCTCACACTCTCAGCCCTAGAGTTTTTCACCCCGAGAGCAATCCCCATGGCCGCAGCCACGCCGATCGCGGGCGCGCCCCGCACCACCATGGTGCGAATTGCCTTGGCGACCTCCTCGCAACTGGTGCAGGTGACGTAGGTCTCCTCTGTCGGGAGCTTCGTCTGATCGATAAAGCGCACACCGGAATCGGTCCACTCGAGAGTTTTAATCATGGTGCGTCGGCCTTCGCTCTGGGCACAATGCAGCAGCCCCCTCAACCATCCCGGACCAGGAGCCCGCGATAGTTCTTGCGATGCCGCGGCGCCGCGCGACGCTTGTGAGCGGCCAAGAAGCGCTCGCGGATCAAGCCTGCCGGCTGGCCAAGTGCTCGGTTCTGACGTCGCTTGCGGTAAAAATCGAGACGAACTCCGCGGGAGCTGCCGCTTGTTCGACCGCTTTACGGCCATTCGCCTCCTCTCGTTCTACCAGACACATCACGCCCACGACCTCAAATCCGAACTCCCGCGCCGCCTCGAGGGCCTGGATCGTCGAAGCTCCGGTGGTGCAAACATCATCGACGATCACCACCCGTGCGCCGCGCTCGCGGAAGCCTTCGATTCTTTGACCCGTTCCATGCCGCTTTTCTGCCTTGCGCACCAGAAATCCGTGAATGGTTCCGCTGGTCAGGCTGACCGCCACCACGATCGGATCCGCTCCCAGAGTCAATCCGCCAATCGCCTGCGGATGCCATTCTCGTGCTCCGATATGCTCAAGGAACACCTGCCCGGTAAGCTGCGCCCCGCGCGCATGTAAAGTCGTGCTACGGCAATCCACATAGTAATCGCTGCTCCCGCCCGAGGACAGAGTAAAGTTCCCCAGGCGAAAGGACTTCTGGGCGAGCAAACGCAACAGCTCCTGACGGGCGGAGGACATAAAAAGCTTACGATAACAGCAGCGCGAGGCGGATCGCTACTCGCGGGGCAGCCGGGCACCAGGGGGGCCCGCTGCGAGCGAGCCGTTCATGAATTCAGCTTCTGTAAATGACGAAATCCGCTGGTGGCTACGAACAGTAACGTCGACAAAGTTCCGTTATAGCCCACATGGACGAGAAAGCTGGCCGCCACCGATTTGGTCACCGCGCGAACCAGGGTCAGGGCGATTCCCACCAGGAAAATGATCAAAAGCGCCCAGGAATATTTCAGTTGTGCGCCATGCAGAAGTCCGAAAGCAGCGCCGGTAAGCAAGACGGCGAGCCGTATTCCCATGCGGCGCGCCAAAACCGGGTACAGCAACCCGCGGAAGAACAGCTCCTCCATAAAGGGAGCCAGCGTGACCGAGAGCAACGACATCAGGGTCGCCTCGCGGGCGTTTTGAAAGAAGCGATCAATGGGCAGCTGTTTGGGAATCGGAAGCAGTTGTCCTAAACCCATGAGGGCGAGATAGAGCAGCGCACCGAGCGTCAGAAACGCGGCCCAGGATCGAGTAGGCCAGTTCCATCGAAGCGGCTTCCAGAATGCACCGCTTCGTCCCTTCAACAAGAAATAGATCAACCCGAAAACCGCCCAATAGACCAGCAGCTGCACCAGCAGAACCACATCGGGAATCTGCATGATGTCCATGAGGGAAAGCTTGGGGTAGACGAGCAGATGCGCAGGCACGACCACCAGCAGAGGAATCACGATGAGCGACACCACCGTGACGGCCGTGATGCCGACCACGTCCCAGCCGCTCCAGAGGGGATCCTCCGGAGGGGTGGGAACATCCATGCCGGGAAATGCCGGGTCGGCACCGGAAAACGGATTGGGCAAGGAAGACACGCGCGGAGGTGATGGTCGACTCTCTGAATGTACACGAAAATCCGCAGGGAAGGGGATCGACTTTGCCGGTCCATCCTTCGGCTCCTGCCGGTTGCCCTTCCTCGCTCCGGCCGCAGCATCCTGGACGGGAAGCTCGCAAGGCGAAGCGTGGGAGAACCGGGGAGCGCCATCGGCCGGGCTTGCGATCAAGCAGAGCAATCGCGGAGTTCTCGTACTCTGCCGTTGAAAGCGCGGGCGAGAGCTTGCCCGGTAAACGACTTCTTGTGGCGTGCGACCTGCTCGGGAGTTCCCTGGGCGACAATCCGTCCACCCTCGTCACCGCCCTCTGGACCTAAATCGATGATCCAATCGGCGTTGCGGATCACGTCGAGATTGTGTTCGATGATCACGATGGTGTTGCCCAAGTCGGTGAGGCGGTGCAAAACGTTCAGCAACTTCTTGACGTCATCGAAGTGGAGGCCGGTTGTTGGCTCGTCGAGCAGGTACAAAGTCCTGCCGGTTTGCCGTTTGCTCAACTCGCGCGCCAGCTTAATGCGCTGCGCTTCGCCCCCGGAGAGCGTCACCGCCGACTGCCCAAGATGAATGTAGCCCAAGCCCACTTCGACGAGCGTCTGCAATTTCTGTTTGATCGGGGGAATATTTTCGAGCAGCGGCAGCGCGTCCGCTGCCGGCATTTCCAGGATGTCTGCGATCGAGCAGCCTTGGTAGCGAACCGCCAAGGTTTCTTGATTATAGCGGCGGCCGCCACAAACCTCGCAGAGTACATACACGTCGGGCAGAAAGTTCATCTCAATGCGGCGCTGCCCTTCTCCTTGGCAGGCCTCACAACGCCCACCCGCGACGTTAAACGAGAACCGGCCCGGTTTGTAACCCCGCTCGCGAGATTCTGGCAGCATGGCGTAGAGATCACGAATTGGGGCGAACACCCCGGTATAGGTTGCCGGATTGGAGCGAGGCGTGCGCCCGATCGGTAATTGGTCAATGCGAATGACCTTATCCATCTGCTCGGATCCGACGATGGCCCGGTGCGCCCCTGGTTCCTCGCGCGAGCGATAGAGGGTCTTCGCCAGAGCGCGATAAAGAATGTCATTGACCAAAGTCGACTTCCCCGAGCCGGAGACGCCCGTCACCACGGTCATGACCCCTAAGGGAAAGCGAACGTCCAGATTCTTGAGGTTGTTGGCCCGGGCTCCGAGAATACTGATGCCGGCGCCGTTCGGCTGCCGCCGCTGGGGCAACATTTCGATCTGCGCTCTACCGGAAATGTAGGCTCCGGTAAGAGACTGCGGGGCCTGCATGATCTCCTGCGGAGTTCCCTGCGCCACCAGCTCACCTCCGTGCCGGCCCGCCCCGGGTCCAAGATCGATCACGTAATCCGCGCGCCGGATCGTCTCCTCATCGTGCTCTACCACGAGTACGGTATTGCCTAAGTCGCGCAATTCTTCGAGAGCCCGCAGCAAGCGGTCGTTGTCACGATGATGCAGACCGATCGAAGGCTCATCGAGGACATACAAGACACCTCGTAGTTTCGATCCAATCTGCGTTGCCAGGCGGATCCGCTGCCCTTCTCCTCCCGACAACGTGGCGGCGGATCGATCCAAGGAGATATAGCCGAGCCCAACCGCGTCGAGGAAGCGCAGGCGCTCCACAACTTCGTGCACGATTCTCGCGGCAATCAGGGCTTCGCGGGGCGTGAGTTGGATCTTCTGGGCCGCTTCCAGAGCCCGGGAAACGGGCAATCCAGTGAAGTCTGCGATCGACATGCCCGCCACCTTCACCGCCAGGCTCTCGGGACGGAGTCGTTGTCCATGGCAGGCGGGACATGGCGAAGCCGACATATAATCGGCCAGGAATTCGCGGTAACTCTCAGACGTCGATTCTTCGAAGGTGCGCTTCAAATGGCCGAGAATTCCGAGGAACCCGGTTTTTCCTCCTTTGCGGCCCTCTCCGTAGAGCAGCAGATTCTGCGTGGCTTCGGGAAACTGATCGAACGGAGTCCGTAAATCAAAGCCGTGCGCCGCCGCAGTGAGTTCGAGCATATGGATCAGGCTCTGCGACCCTGAGCCTGGCCCCAGCCCGCCCTCGAGCAGGGGTTTCGACCAGTCCGTGACGGCTTTCGCCGGATCAAAATCATAGCGGCTGCCTAACCCATGGCACTGCGGGCAGGCTCCGTAGAGGCTGTTAAAGGAAAACGACCGGGGCTCGAGTTGAGGCACGTTAATTCCACAATCGGGGCAGGCGAGCTTCTCGGAATAGAGTTGCTCGTCGCCGCCAACGACGGATACCTCGACCAGACCGCCGGCCAATTTCATGGCCAGCCCGATCGAGAGCTCCAAACGATGCTCGATGCCGGGTTTGACGAGCAATCGATCCACCACCACTTCAATCGTGTGGTTTTTCCGCTTATCGAGCACAGGTTCCTCGTCAAGATTCACCAATTGGCCATCGACGCGCGCCCGGGTGAACCCGTGCTTCACCAGCTTTTCCATCTCCAGCTTGAACTCGCCCTTGCGCCCGCGAACGATCGGGGCCAGCACCATGACCCGGTTTTCCGGAGTGAGCGCCATGACCCGCTCGACGATCTGTTCCGCCGACTGGCGGGTGATGGCTCGGCCGCACCGCGGGCAGTGCGGGAACCCGATCGACGCGAACAGAAGTCGCAGATAGTCATAAATCTCAGTAATCGTCCCCACCGTCGAGCGGGGGCTGCGGCTCGTAGTTTTCTGTTCGATCGAGATCGAGGGGCTCAGTCCGTCGATCGAATCGACATCCGGCCTCTCCATCTGCTCGAGAAATTGGCGCGCGTAGGCAGACAGCGTCTCAACGTAGCGCCGTTGGCCCTCGGCGTAGATCGTGTCGAAAGCAAGCGAAGACTTGCCCGACCCGCTGAGGCCGGTGATCACGGTTAGGCTGTTGCGGGGGATCTCAAGGTTGATGTTCTTGAGATTGTGTTGGCGCGCCCCGCGCACCGAAATCTTGGTAATCCCCATAGTAATGCGGCAGTAATACCCTCAGTGGCCTTCCGTAATGTGGACGGAGCTCTAGAAATGTTGGAGAGTGAAGCTGCACACCTAACTCCGTATCGTATTTGCAAACAGTAGTGTGCGTCAACGCAGTTACATTGGGAACGGGGATCCGCAGTGGCGGAGAATCCTGACGAGGGCCGAGCTTGGGTGAGTTACTAGGTGCTTTCGTACTGTCTTTAACGGTTGTAGCCGTGGTTGCGTTGGGGATTGTGTCCGCGTTTGGCGCGATCTTCCTTATCCTGCATGCGTTCGCGCCGCATCGCCCCACGGCCAGCCCCAAAACCCCTCTGGTCGCAAACCAGGCTCACGCCGCACATGCGGGTGGAAACTAATCCGCCCCACCGGCCAAAGGCTCTGGCCTGCTCGATGTCCGGCATAGAATCACAACGGCAAGAAATCGGTTCCGGTTCAACCCTAGGCTACTTCGGCGGCGGAGACGTTCCGCCCATTGGACTCGGCGGAATCGGCACCCCCTGTTGCTGCATTTGCTGCTGCCTCTGTTGCAGCTCTTGCAGAAGCTGCTCGGGTGTCTTGATCGCAGGCTGGCCCGGCGGCTGCGCTTGGGGCTGATCTTCCCCTTGCCCCTGGTTGGCCTGGTCGTCGGTAGCTTCGTTCGCGTCGGTGGGCATCTCCGTATCATCATCATTCGAACCGTCGGCCGAGTCCGCGGCTGGTTGGGCGGCCGGCGTGGGGCTGGACAACCTGGCCTGCGCGCGCGGGGATAGGTTGTCAGCGGATTTCGAGAGCAAGACCACCTGCTCGAGCCCGGTGGGATTGGTCTCGGATCCGAGCAGAACGTAATTGAAATGGGATCCGTTGAGCAGCGAGGCCAAAACATCACGGGCAGGACCTGGCCCAAACTGTCCAACCACGCGCTCAGTGGCATTTCCCGGGACATCCACGGTTGCCCCCGTCTGGCGGTGCACGGCCCGCAAGATATCGCCTAAGGTGGAGTTGTCCGCGGTGATGGTCAAAATTCCGTCGCTAAAGACAACCCGGGGGGCATGGGCTGGCATTTGCTCCGGAGGTGCGGGGGTGGCGGTGGCGGTCGCGGGTTGCGCAGCCTCCGGCTGGGGCTGAGCCAACGGCTGCGGTTGCGCTGATGGCTGGGGCTGAGCCAGTGGCTGGGTCTGCGAGCGGAGCCTGGATTGTGCCCGGGGCGGTACTTGTGCGCCTGCCAAGGAGATCAGGATCGACCCCATGGCTGCCGCCAAT
>JASHSL010000009.1 GCA_030040855.1 Terriglobales bacterium | reverse complement strand
AGCAATGGTCCCGGCAAACGCGCGGCTGAATAGGGAGGATTTCAAAAGCACGCGTTTGCCCACCAGCTTGGCATGAGAAGAACCTGAACCGAGCAGCGACATGGTTCCTCCAGAAGCACCCCTCGACAGTGTGCCGCGCACCCTCTGCGTGGAACAACCCTACCCACGCATCTTGCGTTACCAGGGTAACGAGGGATGCGGGTTGCGCTACCATGACGGGGATGACCTCCGTGGGATTGGCCATCACGGGGTTGACCACGGCAGTTCTGATGATGGCATTTTTCCGTCGCAAGCGCGGTCCCTTGCCCGCCTACGGATGGGCAGGGCTGATCGCTTTGATCGTGGCGGAATGTTTGATGCTCTGTGGATTCCAGCCAGTGGCGACCTATTTCACACCGGTTGCCTGGACCTGTTACATCCTGCTCGCGGACGCCGCCGTGTTCGCCATCCGCGGATGCTCCCGGCTGCAATCCAATCCTGGGCAATTCACCAGCGTAGTGGTGCTTTCGGTTCCGCTTTGGCTCATTTTCGAAGCCTATAATCTCCGTCTGCACAACTGGGTGTACACCGGCGTTCCGCAAGAATGGCCGCTGGCCGTACTCGGCTATGGATGGTCGTTTGCCACCATCACTCCCGGCATCTTCGAAACCAGCGACCTGATCGGGTCCTTCGGCTGGTTTCAAGCTTCCGCTGCCATACGGTTTTCCTCCGGAACCCAGCGCACCATGATGTTGTTTGGCGCCCTCTGTCTGATCACTCCACTCACCGTGGCGCAACCGCTCGCGGCCCGCCTATTCTTTCTGGTCTGGATCGGCTTTGTGTTTCTTCTCGACCCGTGGAACTACCGCCACGGGTTGCCGTCGCTGATGGGCTACTTAGCCGAAGGCCGCCGCGACCGGTTCTACTCCTTACTCGCCGCGGGTTTTGTCTGCGGGTGGTTGTGGGAATTCTGGAACTACTGGGCCAGCGCCAAGTGGCACTACATCTTCCCCATGTTTCAAAGTTGGAAGATCTTTGAGATGCCGGCGCCGGGCTATCTGGGATTTCTCCCCTTTGCCCTTGAATGCTTCGCCATGTATGTCACAGCAGCCTGGCTGCTACGACTGCCAACCGTTCGAGCCTACGACCTCGAGCGGGGAAGCCGGACTGAAGCATAAACCTCAGCGGTGCAAGCTGAACGACTGGTCGTTCGCTAATCCTTCCGCATCACTTGGTACTGCTCCAGCTTTCCGTTTGGCATTTCGTAAGTCCAAGCCTCGAGAGTCTTGTTGGGAAATCGGATCTGATAGATACGCATCGTCATGCCGCCACGCAGCCCCTGGTGGATCTGGACAAACTCCTGGGGTGGTCCCAAAGGTCCCAGACTGCTAGCAATATCCCGGAGCGCCTCTTCACTGAAGTAAAAGTTGGCATTTTCGGTGAACAGGGATCGCTCTATGGTGCCGTGCTCGAGCCCGAGGAAGATCTTTCGCGCCTGCGCAAGTTTTTCCGGGGCGGCTGGATCTCGACTGGCGAGCAGGAAAGGGGCGATCGCGCGGGCAATCACCTGTGCGGCCTCGACCGCATCCTGGTTTGTAAGTGCCGCAACGGCGACCCGCTCATCGGGAAAAACCAGGTTGTGTGCGGTGAAGCCGGAAACTTCTCCTCCATGAGATATCGCCCGATGTCCAAACTCCTCACTGATGTGCACGCCCAGGCCGTAGTTGGTTCCCAGCCCGCTTTTGAGCACTACCTCGCGCTCCAGCTCGGCATAGGAAGCCGGCCGCATCAGGGTTTGATCCATGATCGAAATGTCCCATTTGGCTAAGTCTCCGACCGGCATGGCCAGTTCGCCCGCGGCGAACAACCATCCTTGTCCTTCTTTTGGCGCCGGACGCAGCGGACCCAGTGCGTACCGCAGGTAGCCCCAGGCGTCCGTTTCTGAAAGCTTTTCCTCATTTACATCGGCCACGCTAGTCATCGCCAGCGGAGTAAAGATTCTCTGTTTGAGCAACTCGAGCAACGGCATGCCGCTGGCCTTCTCAACAATCAGGCCGGCAATCACGTAATTGGTATTGCTGTACTGCCATTTTGTGCCCGGGTCAAAATCCAAGGGCTTTTGTGCCCAAATGTCGAGAATCTTCTGCGGCGTCACCGGCTCGAGCATTTCGGGCATGACATAGTCCTGCGGCCAGTAGTCCTGATAGCCCGACGTATGCGACAGCAGTTGCCGGATGGTGACCTCATTCGCGCGCGTCAGGCGGGGCAAGAATTTGGCCACTTTATCATCCAGGGAAAGCTTGCCCTGTTCCTCGAGCAGGAGTACGGCCGCTGCCGTAAACTGCTTGCTGATCGATCCGATGCTGTAGCGCATCTCGGGCTTGGCCTGGACGCGAGGCTCGATCCGCGCCTGTCCATAAGCCTTGAGGCAGGCAACCTTCCCGTTTTCCACCACTGCGACCGATGCGCTGGGCACACCCGTTCTGGCTAGAGCATCGCTGACAATATCATCGATAGCCTGGCGCAGATCCGGGGGCAGGTCGGCTTGTGCCGTGGCCAGGCTGGCAGCGGCAAAGACCAGGGTGAGGCGAAGCAAGGGAAGAAGAGCAGGCTGCCGCATGGAAGTCTCCTTGGAAAACCGCACAGTGTAGCACGCGTGTAGTGGGGCGCGGACCAAGCTCGGAGAGCCTTCGACAGCAACCGCCCCGCTGCTCAGCCGCCCGAGGGTTACCGTCCTGGCCGTTGGCCGGTGTCGTTCTCCGTTATTTTTGCGGGCGCGTGAAGAATTGAAACTTGTCCATTCCGGCTGGGACTGCCACGTCAAAGAACCCGACCATCATCTCGTTATAGGTCTGGTCGCCCCAGGTGACCGCGCTGTCCGGGTCAGGGTTATGGGGATTGTGCCGTGAGTTGTCATAGATGCCTACGGCCTGAAGCTTGGTCCCGGCCTTCAGCTGCCGCGGCTCCGCCAAGCGATAGCTCAGCTGCCAATAAAAGTCGTAATTCACCCGTAACAGGGTCTCCACTCTGCCATCCGCATGAATCAGATTGTATTCAAAGCGTTTTCCTCGCAGGTGCATGTGGGGAAAGAAGCTCAGCAAGCTGCAGTCGTTCGGCAGCGTGCCCTGGACTTCCACCCGATAATTCTCCGCCTCCGGGGGAATCGGAATGGTGTCGTGATCATTGGCGAGTTGCAGTGTGAGCACACGCTGCGACGGAACGTTCTTCGAAAAGACGAGCCCTACACTGGTCTGATCCTCTCCTTCATGGCCATTGGTGGTGTAGTGCATCTCGAGGATCAGATCGGAGTGCGCCGGAATGAACTTGGCCATGCCGTCCGGCCACCGGTCGGGGGAGCTGCCTGGAGCGTAGACGAGGAGCATGTCGTTCTTGGTTTCATGGGCCGCATGCCGCAGATGTTCATCGCTGAGACTCGAGGCGGTGAATCGAACGCCAATCGGCGCTCCCCGCAACCAGTCGGATTGAGGCGGTCGAATATATACGACCGCATGATGTACGTGCTCCCGGCTCGACGGGCGCACCTCCGACATTTGTACCCATTTATCCTCAGCGAAATTGGTAGGCACGATTTCATAGCTGTATTCGAGATCGCCGGCGGCAGGGATTAAGACCGCCTGCGGCATTTTCACCACCGCGTCCGGTTGCGGGATATTCCATCCCTCCGTCCAGTGTGGAGACGGAGGTGCATCGTTTCGATCTCCCTCCCGTGCTCCGGTGTCCGCCCACGCCGACAGAGTAGAAATTTCCCTCGCGGTCAAGGAAGGATCGTCGGAAAAGCGCCCGCAGCAGGGATCGGCAAACCACGGCGGCATTGCCTTCGTACGGACCGCATCGCGAATACGCGATGCCCAGGGCCGTGTTTCCTGGTAGCTCAGGAATGACAGACGCGCAATTTCACCCGCCCGATGGCAACTTTGGCAATGCTGCTCGAGGATGGGCAATACGTCCCGATAAAACGTCGGAGTCGGCGGCCGGTTCTGGTCTGCGCGATTCCTACCCAGGAAGGAAACAAGCAAACCGGCCGCCAGGATGAGGGCCGCGCTTTGGCAGAGCAGAGCACCCATGAACGGTTCTATCAACTGTGGTTGAAGTCCTTGAGTTTGGCTTGACAGCCGGCTCTCGCCGCACTCTGCTGCGGCGCTACCTCCGGGCCAACCGCAAAGCAGCGTGTGGCCGTCCTCGATCAATCCCGGCCCGATGACCTCCTTTGGCCAGCCTACGCCGCCTCAGGCTTCCACTCCCGGGCGTCTGCGCCGAGCACTTCCAGGAAGGCCGCCAGCCATGCCGGGTGGGCGGGCCAGGCCGGCGCGGTTACCAAGTTGCCGTCCACGCACGCCTTGTCCATGGCTACGGCAACATAGGTTCCCCCGCTCGCCGTTACCTCCGGTGATACGGCAGGATAGCAGCTCGCCCGCCGGCCTCTGAGTACTCCGGCTGCCGCCAGAAGCTGGGCTGCGTGACAGATCGCGGCAATCGGCTTCTGCGCCTCGGCAAAGTGCCGAACCACTTCGAGCACTCGTGGATTCAGCCGCAGATACTCGGGCGCCCGCCCACCCGGCAGCAGGAGCGCATCGTAGCTCTCGGGCTTGATCTCTTCGAAGCTCCCATTCAATACGAAGTTGTGCCCGCGTTTTTCACTATAGGTCTGGTCGCCCTCAAAATCGTGAATCGCGGTGCGCACGAATTCTCCGGCCTTCTTGTCCGGACAGACTGCCACGACCGCGTGTCCCACCATCTGCAAGGCTTGGAACGGGACCATCACTTCGTAATCCTCGACATAGTCGCCTGCCAGCAGGAGAATACGCTTCTGTGCCATCTTGCCCTCCTGAGCTATTGTGCCAGAAATGAATCTTGGCCGGGGGAGGCGGTTCGGTTGGTGGCGCACTTCCACGAATCTTCTGCGCCGCAGGAAATTCTCCTGCCCCACCCTGAGATGAATTCCGAGCTGCACCGTTGGCCTTGCCGGCGGCGTTCGGGGTGCTTCGACTCTTTCGTAAAGCGACCTGCAGGCTGTACCATAGGCAGTCCGACCCCAGGGGACTGCGCCCATGTCTTGTTCAAACTTGTCCGGCTACCGCATTCTGTGCCTGGCCGTTGTCATGATCAGCCTTGGATCGAGTGCACTCGCGCAACCTAAAACCGCCAAAGCGAGCCCAAGCGCGGAGCCGCCACAGTCCAAAGGAGGGAGCGCCAAAACCGACACACGCGAGGAAGACCTAGAGTTCAAGGGTATGATGTATCGCTTAATTGGGCCATTTCGCGGTGGCCGCTCGCTGACTGCAGCAGGAATTCCGGGCGACCCCAGGACTTATTATTTCGGTGCCACCGGCGGCGGGGTATGGAAGTCAACCGACGGGGCCATCACCTGGCATCCAGTCTTTGACAAAGAAGCAGTTTCCTCGATCGGAAGCATCGCGGTCGCACCCTCGGATCCGAATATCGTGTATGTGGGCACGGGCGAAGCCTGCATCCGTAGCGATATCTCGCATGGCGACGGAGTCTATAAGACCGTCGACGGAGGCAAGACCTGGAAGAACATTGGTCTCGCCGACTCGCGTGCCATTGGCAAAGTGATCGTCGATCCGCGGAACGCCGACATCGTGTACGTGGCAGCGCTCGGCCATCCCTTTGGCCCCAATCTCGAGCGCGGCATCTTCCGCAGCACCGATGGCGGCAAGACCTGGGAGAAGGTGCTTTATAAGGACGAGAACACGGGGGGAATAGACATTTCCTTCGATCCCCACAACTCGCACATTCTTTTTGCGGCGTTATGGGAGGCCCGACGTACGCCTTGGGGTTTGTCGAGCGGCGGCCCCGGCAGTGGACTTTATCGCTCCGACGACGGCGGCACGAGCTGGAAGATGCTGAGCGAGCATGGTCTGCCCACGGGTCCCTACGGGCGCATCGGGGTTAGCGTTTCTGCCGACTCCGAGCGTGTCTATGCTTTGATCGAAGCCCGGCAAGGAGGCCTCTACCGCTCCGACGATGGCGGTGACACCTGGGAAATGGTGAATGACAATCGGGGATTGTGGCAGCGCGCCTGGTACTTCACGCACGTGATCGCCGACCCGCTGTCCCCGGACACGGTTTATGTCGCCAACGTGGAGTTCTTCAAGTCGACCGACGGAGGCCACTCCTTCAGTAAGGTCAAGCTTTCCAGTGGCGACAATCACGGCTTGTGGATCGATCCCCAGAACTCGAAGCGCATGATCCTCTCCAACGACGGCGGCGTTACCGTAAGCCTAGACGGCGGTAAGACCTGGAGCCGAGAGGACAACCAGCCGACGGGTCAGTTCTATCATGTGATCACCGACACCCGGTCTCCCTATTACGTTTACGGAGCGCAGCAGGATGAGGGAAGCGTGGCCATTGCCAGCCGCAGCAATGAGCCGGCGATCGACCGCCCAGATTGGTACGGTGTGGGAGGCGGGGAAGCGGGCTACATCGCACCCTATCCTCCCGATCCCGACATTGTCTATGCCGGCGAATACGAAGGTATCATTACCCGTTTCGACAAGCGTACG
>JASHSL010000084.1 GCA_030040855.1 Terriglobales bacterium | reverse complement strand
TTCGAGGCCTGCTCAGCGTTCACTTACGTTACGGCCTACATGCTCGCCAAGTCGCCTAAGCGACCCTCTACACCAGAGGCTCCGACGACTTCGTTTCCTCTGTCGCCGCTCTGATTGCTACCGGGTGGAGCGAACCAGCTCCCGGGCGGGACTCGCACCCGCTGAGGACTAGCGCCTTTCACGGCGCACCGCAAGCTCGTGCTATCGCCTCCTGTTAACAACAGTTGCGTGGGAAAAACTGGCATACGGGAGGTTGCGTTGGGGTAGAAGCCTCTATAGGTTCGTTGAGCGCGAACCCCGGCGACGTGTACGTGAGCGTGTCTTTGGCGTGCTGGCATTGAAAAGCGAACTCGTTGACCCTAGACTTTAGGCGATCGAGCACTGCTTATGAGAGGGCTCTTGAGAGTTCATTTCAGACTATCTCCCACTCTTCCTCTTACGCGGGCGCCCTCCCTTCCGACCATTAGCCCTGGCCGCCCTCGCTTTGGCTGCTGATCTCGCCCGCCCTCCTTTTGTTCCCCCGGTCCTACCCCAGTTTCTAAACATTTCTATGACCGCTTTAGGAAGCAGTGCTCGCAGAGCGCTGTTGCGGCGTTTTGCCATTACGAGTGGATTCTAGCACGGGACTTTCGCATGTTACATAACCCAAACCCTACCTTGGGTTACTAGGTTGATACTGGTCCTTGGTGTCTTTAAACCCAAACCCTACTTTGGGTATAGTGATCATGTCGGGTTGGGGAACACCTAGCAGAAAGGCTAACAGCAGCTCTAGCACAGTGAGGGTGACTATGTTCATGAAATTAATTTGCATTCATTCCGAGACGTTCATTCGGACCTCGGGCAATCGGCTCTATACCGAGTGTGCAGCCTGCGGTCATGAGTCGGCTGGCATTGAAATAGGGACATTTCAGTACCATCCTGATGTCTACTCAAGGTTGCAGCACACGGAGCGATTCGGCAAGGCTTGCTTGGGGAGATAGGCGCCTCAGCGACTACGTTTATGGTTACGAGCCTGGTGTTGAAGCAGTGCTGCGATTGACTGCGATCGGAAGTGCTACCGGTGCCGTTGTGGGCCTCGGCCTGGCGCGGCTGCTCGCTTCTCAATTGATCTTCCTGCGAGTTTTCGATGGCGCGAGCTTCTGCTACGGGCGTCTTGCTAGTTCTGTCCATCACTATTGCGTTCACTACGTGGTTCTGAGCGCTGATGCGGATAGAGCCAACGATCCCTGTTGATGTCCGTTGAATCTCGGCTTGACGCAGGATCGCTTGCTCGCTCCTGCGCCCAGCCTGGAATCGTGTGCGCGAAACAAGGCAAAATGATTGGTTAGAGCTTGTTGAACCTGACCAGGAAAACACGCTGGCTGATAGCTCCAGGAATCTTCGGTTTGGCGCTTGTGCTTTGGTTTGCCCACCAGCCATTGGAACGCGTTGTGATCGCGACCCGCACTTGGCAGGCTAGGATCTTCACCGCTCCACCGCCCGTGCCTGGCGAATCGCACTGGTCGCACTTCCGCGAAGAGGCCCAGTTCTATTGGGATCTTTCGGGCCTTCGCATTGCCTGGACCCAGCGTCTAAAGGAGCTGAATCCTATACTCAAGCCGCTGGTCAGGGACATCGTGCGCCGGCAGAATGCCGGGGAGGACATGCAGTACTCGATGCATCTCTACTCTGAGATTCGATGGCGCCTCAACTTCACTCCCGATATCGCAACGACCCGCCGGCGGATCGCCGAATTGCGCCAGAGTCTGGACCAGCCGGAACAACAAAAGATGGCGGGCCAACAGCAGCCTGGCGACGGGAGTTGGGGCCTCGGCCTGGATGTCTGGTACCTCCGGCTCTATTACTCGGTCGACCACGTCAAAGGCACTGCCGAGAAACCGAAGTATCCACTGATGTTTCTCGACCGCATTAATTCGCCGGAGAAACTCACGGCCCAGCTCAACTCAGATCTTTACGACAACTTCATCCAAACCGGAGTTTTTAATCGCGAGGAACTCGACGAGACGTTTTCCGCGCTGGCGCGCCTGCTGTTCGCGTCACAGCCAGTCGCCTATGATTTCGATCCGCAGCTTCGGGATAGTCTGAGGCAGTTCGTGGAACGCTGGCAGAACCCGGCGACCGGTTGCTGGGGGCAGTGGATGATTGATCGTCGGGGTCGAGTGTGGAAGATGGACGACATGGGTATCACCTTTCATGTTGTCTCCGATCTCCACGGACGGGTCGGGCAGCTCGATCGCATCGCGAAGCGCCTGCTGCAGTTGGATCGAGTGAATTTCCCGGCGGGAATCCGCTTCGACGGTCATTACGAGAACCATCTGAACTGGGACGCAGTGAAGATATTCCGCATCGCCTGGCCGTACCTCGACGATGCCAGGAAGCAGCAGGCTCGGAACGAGATCTCACGGATGCTGCAGTGGTGCCTCACACAATCGCTCCAGCCCGATGGTTCCTTCAGAGTTAGCGATCTCGACGAGACCCCCAGCGATGCGTACCGCTATGGAATATGGTTCCTTCAAGAGACAGGGTATTTTCGGCCGACAGACCGCTTCTGGACGAACCAGGATTTTCCAGAGTCCGAGGCCGTACGTACCCGTATCGCGGCCAAGCTGAGCTCTATTGGTCTTAGCGATCCAGGTCTGAAGGAAGCCTATAAAACTCTCCAAACAACGCAGTAGTTCACGGTTCTTTCTTACCACTTCCACCGCCGGCGGCTTGAGAGCCACCCGAAAGCTCAATCGAGCAGTTTGGGAATTGTATAAACGCCAACTCAATCAGTATAAGGAGGTTGTGCGAGACCTCAAAGTCGCCCAATTTGGGGCGTGTTCTCGGAAGTTGATCTATGCCTTCGCGGATTCCTCCTGCTTAGTCGGCAAGGATTTACCAATCGCTGGTGGAACGCGGCGAGGAATTCAGTCAACTTTTCGCGACCGTGCCTGCGGGCAGCGCTCTAGCGACCACGGCTTTTTATTGAGTTGACGAAGCCCCTTTCTGCCGATCTAGCTTTCAAATCACCTCCACGTCTTATATCTGTCGATGCTGGTCACTCTCGCAGAAAGTCTCTCGCCAAACGATGCAAGACCGGGAGGAACGAACGGTGCCATGCCGGGTCTGGGCAGGGTGGCGAAAACCCAAGCACTGGCGACGGAGTTGCAGTAGGTACGCGAAAGCTACTCCGTCCGGGAGATCTAGGAGAGAACGTGTGTCGCTTTCCGATTCATTTCTGGCTCAGAAGATAAAGATCCTGCTGGCCGCCGGGGCGGGCGTAGACGATGGTAGACAGGTCGAGGGAGAAGTCGTAGCCGTTGCCGCCGTACGAGAGGCTGAAGGCGAATGGAACCTGGTAGGCGACCTGAGGCGCGCCGGTAAGTTTTCCATCGCTCCTGGGCTGGCGGTAGATGGTGGCCGACCCCTTGGACGTGACCGCGTAGAGGATGGCTTTACCGTCGGGCGCAAAGTGATTATTAAAGGTGGTGACATCGGAGACCAGTTTCGTGCACTTGTTGTCGCTGGTTGAAACTTGATAGAACCCAAGCTGGGCGCCACGAAGTTCGTTGGTCACCAGGTACTTGCCATCGGGGCTGGCGTCGTCAGCGAAGCCGCAATTTTCTGCGATGACCTGCGGATTGGAGCCGTCGATGTTCATCTTCCAGATTTGCACGGGCGCAGAAGCGGATTTCAAGCTGCTGACATAGAGATACTTGGCGTCGCTGCCGAAGAAGAACGCTCCGACGTAGGTGCCATTCCAGGGTATTTGCCGGATGTTCGTGCCATCGCCATTGGCCAGGTAAAGCTTGGTGGGACCGCCGGTCACGTCCCAGAAGCTCAACATGGAACTATCATGCGACCAGAAGCCGGTATCTAATCTGTCGCCGCTGGCAAGCTTGACTTTGTTCGTGCCATCGATACCGGAGAGCCACAGTTCCTCGCGGTGCGGTCCCGAAAGGATGAGATACATGACGCGCTTGCCGTCCGGTGAAATGCTGGGCTGAGTGGAGGTTTCATCCACCAGGTCGAGTGATTGTTTGGTGTGGGTATTGTAGGCGGTGAGGAAACCCGATGCCTTGCCGCTGATGTAGTAGATGGTTTTGCCACCGGTATTCGTCATGGGATCGGAGTCGGGCCCACCCCCGAAGGTCATCTGCGACAGCGAGCGGTTTTGCAGATCGTACCTCCAGATGTTCGCGATGCCATTTTCAGTGTGACTGAAGAGGATGGTCTCGCCGGGTTGTTCCCAGGTGATTGCACCGTTGGTGAGGATCGTGCCCAGGTCGGTTACGGTGTGCTTGCCAAGATCGAGAAGCTGGAGACGCTGGGCTTCTTCACTGAGCACAACATTGCGCAAGAGCAACTGGTCGCCGGCAGGGTAGGGCAGAATCTGCGCGATGGTGAGGTTGGTGTCGTCGAGCTTGAAAATTTCCTGGCCTCCAAGTCCGGACAGGGGCTCGAGATAGATGGAGCCGTTGTTTTCACGGACATAGTAGAGCTGTTTGCCGTCTGCCGATGGGGCCGGAGCGCGGCCGGTGACGACGTGGCGGGGATTTCCACCCAGCGTCGGTACGGCCCAGATCTCGGAACGGCCGAGGTTGCGATTGTAGAAGATTTCGGTGCCGTCGGCGGAAAAACCAGCGGTGACTTTGTCGCCGTCGTCATTGGTGAGCTGGAGCGGTTCGCCGCCGGAGGTGAGCATCACAAGAACCTGAAAGACGCCGTGGGAGGGTGAGGAGAAGGCGATGGTGTGACCGTCGGGCGAAAGCTTGGCTTCATTGATCCGCTTGTCCCAGTGGCTGATTTGTGTGACTTTGCCGGGAAGGCTGGGAGCGGTGGCGCGCGGCCAAAAACGGTATGCGATGGCGACGACGATTATTATGACGGCGGCACAGGCGGCGATGACCCAGTTTTTTTTGGGTGGGCCGGCGGCCGGCGCGGTGGCTATGGTGGTGGATCCCGAGACCGGCGCAACGGTTTGACTGGAGACCGGAACCGCGACGCTGGGAGTGGAACCGGAGGCCGCGGCAGAAATCCGGGTGGAACTGGTGTCGCGCTGAAGGCGTTTGAGGTCGGAGCGGAGTTCGGCGGCGGACTGGCAGCGAAGATCGCGATCTTTTTCAAGGGCCTTGTTGATGATGCGTTCGAGTTCCGGGGGAAGATCGGGATTGAGGCGAACGGCAGGAACGGGAGCGCTATCGAGAATGGCCTTGAAGATCAGCGCGGAAGTTTCGCCGCGGAACGGGAGGGTTCCGGTGGCCATTTCGTAGAGAACGGCGCCGAAAGAAAAAAGATCGGTGCGGGGATCGAGCTCTTTGCCCATGGCCTGTTCGGGAGACATGTAGGCAACGGTACCGACGGCGGTGCCGGGGCTGGTCAGCATGTCTGTTGACATTGCCAGTCTGAGTGTTTTGCGCGGAGAGATTCTTGGAGCTGGCTTGGACTTTGGCGAGTCCGAAGTCAAGGATTTTGGCGTGTCCGCGATCGGTGATGAAGATGTTGGCGGGCTTGATGTCGCGATGGACGATGCCTTTCGAGTGAGCGGCATCGAGGGCGTCGGCGATTTCGACGGCGAGGGAGAGAATTTCGGGGGTCTCCATGGGGCGACCCGCGATGCGATGTTTCAGCGTCACGCCTTCGAGGTATTCCATGGCGATGAAGGCCTTGCCGTTCTCCTCGCCAATGTCGTAGATCGTGCAATTAACCGGCCAATAGTTGGGAAAAATCTGTCTTCTTCGATAGCGCGTATTCTTCGGGGTGATGATTTTCTTCCTCGCTCCAGTTTAGGAAAGCCTTTCCCTTTTACTTGTTTGGTTCTCCTTCCCGCGTCTTCTGGATGGTTTCTCCGCAAGCTCGTCGCTGGAGGAGAAACGTATGCTCCCGAGGCG
>JASHSL010000083.1 GCA_030040855.1 Terriglobales bacterium | reverse complement strand
GCTGCCAACGATTCCCGCAAAAAACCGCGATCGTGGACACCTCCTCGCATCACCGCCTGAGCTATGGGGAATATGGAGAACTGGTGGAATCGCTGGCGCGGGGATGGATCGCTGCCGGCCTAAGGCCCGGGGAAGTGGTCGCCGTGTATCTGCCCAACTGTTGGGAATTCTGTGCCCTGTATCACGCCGCCACGCTCGCCGGTGCGATTCCAACCCTGATCAATCCTGCTTGCCGCGAGCGCGAGGTCCGCTATCAGCTTAGCGATACGGGTGCGGTCATGCTGGTCAGCGAGGGCGAGAACCTGAGCGGGCTGGACCTTTCCGCTTTGCCCAACCTGCGACGTGTCTACAGCATTCGCCAACCCGTCCCTGGAGCTGAGCCCTTTGCCGACTTGCTGCGGTCGAGCACCTCGCCGCTGCCCGAAGCCGGCCAGGATTCGAAGCAGACTCTCGGCGCGCTTCCTTATTCGAGCGGCACCACCGGATTGCCCAAGGGGGTGATGCTCAGTCACTTCAACCTGGTGGCGAATATCTTCCAGTTCCTCGGTCCGCATGGGTCGGCGCTCGACCACGATAGTCCGGTGCTCTGCTTCTTGCCTCTCTATCACATCTATGGCTTGAATGTCGTCTTGAACCCTGTGTTGACCTTGGGCGCCACGCTGGTCCTGATGCCGCGCTTTCAGATTTCCCAGGCGATCGCCATCATCCAGCAAGAGAGCATCGCCGCCATGCCGACCGCGCCGCCCGCGCTGCATGCTCTCTGCCAGGCGGCCGAAGCCGGCCAATTTCCCAAGCATCATCGCCTCCGCTGGGTGAAGTCGGGCGCTGCTCCACTGGCTCCGGATCTGGCGCGCCGGTTTACGTCCTTGACCGGAATCCTGGTCTGTCAGGGTTATGGCATGACGGAGGCCTCGCCCGTGACTCATGTAGGTTATCTCGAACCCGAGCTTTACCGCCCGGAGTCGATCGGGCAGCCGCTGGTGCAGACCGAATGCCGCGTGGTGGGTGAGAACGGAGACGATGCGGCCCGCGGCGAAGCTGGCGAACTGGTCATGCGCGGTCCACAATTCATGCTGGGATATTGGCACGACCCGGCAGCCACGGCGGCCGTTCTCCGCGATGGATGGTATTGGTCCGGGGACGTTGTCAGTCGCGACCCCGAGGATTTTTTCTACGTGCTCGATCGGCGGAAGGAGATGATCAAATACAAGGGCTTTTCGATCGCTCCGGCCGAGCTTGAGAGCGTGCTGCTCGAGCATCCCGCGGTTCGCGACTGCGGGGTGGTGGGGCGCCAAGATCGCTCTGCCGGGGAAATTCCCGTAGCTTTTGTGGTTCTGCGCGAGGCTTCCGCGGCCTCAGAGAAAACCAAGGAAGCGCTCTGCGGATTCGTTGCCGAGCGCCTCGCCCACTACAAGCAGCCTCGGGAAATTCGGTTCGTCGAGGCGATTCCCAAGACTGCGTCAGGAAAGATCTTGCGCAAGGAATTGAGGAGGGCGCTCAGTTGAAGCCCGCATTACCTCTGGTGTTTGAGGACATGATGAAGAAATATAAAATCGCTGTGGTTGCGATAACACACTTTGTTCCCCGTTTCATCTTTACCCGGAGTTCGATGCCAACAGAGGTGTCAATTCCGTGGCGGAACTCATGCCCCACCTCGCATGATGCGGTCGGCTACCCACTCTCCCACCTCCCGTGTGCCTAGGGTTCCACCCAGGTCCGGGGTGGTCTTCTTTTGGCGTACGGCATCGAGTACCGCGTCCTCGAGCTGGTTTGCCGCGCGGGTGAGGCCGAGATGGTGGAGCATCATGGCGGCGGTTAGGATTGCGCCCAACGGGTTGGCCATGTTCTTTCCCGCGATCAGGGGGGCCGAACCGTGGACGGGCTCGAACATGGAGGTTTTTCCCGGGTGGATATTGGCGCTTGCCGCCATGCCTAGTCCCCCCGCCAGACCGGCAGCCAGATCGGTGATGATGTCTCCGAACAGGTTATTGGTCACGATCACGTCGAATTGGCGCGGATCGCGCACCATCTGCATGCAGAGCGCATCGACGTACATGTGTTCCGCCCGCAGCTGAGGAAATTCGCGGCTGACCTCGCGAAACACGCGCTGCCACAAGCCGCCGGCGTGCGTCATCGCGTTGGATTTGTCGCACATCAGGACGCGTTGGCGACGACTCCCGTCGCCTTTCGAATGATGCCGGCAATACTCAAATGCATAGCGAATGATGCGTTCCACCCCCTTGCGGGTATTGATGTCCTCCTGCACCGCGATCTCATCCGCGGTATCCTGCTTGAACACGCCGCCGGCGTCGGTGTAAAGGCCCTCGGTGTTTTCGCGCAGAACGACAAAATCCAGATCCTTCGGCTCGACGCCTTTGAGCGGGCACAGGCCAGCGTCGAGCAGACGTGCGGGGCGGATATTGGCGTAGAGATCCATCTGGAAGCGCATGCCCAGCAGGATTTGCTTGGCATGGAGGTTGCTCGAAACACGGGGATCGCCAAAAGCGCCGACTAAGATTGCGTCGAAATCGCGCTCGAGCAGGGCGAAGCCCCCCGGCGGCACCGAGACACCATCGCTCAGAAAGCGGTCCGCTCCCCAGTCAAACTGTGTGGTCTCGACATCCGCTCCGGCAGCAGAAATAACCTTCAGGGCCTCAGGAATCACTTCTTTGCCGATTCCGTCGCCGGGAATGACGGCAATCCGTTTTTTCTCGCTCACGGGTGGAAAAGGTACCACAAGAAGAGCCTCTAAGGGGCGGCCGGAGGCGGGCCAGCACCTGCCCAACTACCTTGTATAATAAATGGTTACACTATGGGTTCTTTTGCATCCATTCACCCGCACGCCTCCGCGGCAGCCGCCCAGTTGGCAAGCACGGCGCCCGAGTTCGAGGCCCTGATTTCCGGCTGTGGCCTGTTCCCTCTGAACAGTCGAGCCCAGATCAGCCTTTCCGGTAAAGACCGGACGCGCTGGCTCAACGGCATGATCACGAACAAGGTTCGAGACCTTCCTCCGGGGCAAGGGGTTTACGCTTTTGTTTTGAATGCACAGGGGCACATTCTGGGGGACCTCTATGCTTACAACCGCGGTGAATCCCTGCTGCTCGATACCGATCAATCGCAATCCGCGAAGCTCGAGGAGATTTTTCGTCGCCACATCATCATGGACGCGGTTGCGATCGCGAACTTAGCGGAGCAGTGGACGGCAATCGGGATTGCCGGGCCTAAGGTTGGGCAGGTGCTCCGGAACGCGGGATTCACCTTCGAGGAATTGAAGCCTCTGCAATTTGTCGCTGCAAGCTGGCAAGAGTTACCCCTGAGCGTCGCGCGCAGCGACAACCCGGTGGTCGAGTCCTACCAAATCTGGATGGCCCCGGAGCACGTCTCCTGGTTCTGGGGGGCGCTCACGGGTGCGGGCGCAACCGCAGTGGGTACGGCCGCCGTGGAGCTGCTGCGCATTGCTTGTGGGATCCCGCGCTATGGTCCCGATATTCGCGAGCGCGACTTGCCTCAGGAAACCGAACAGCTTCGCGCCTTGAACTTCGAGAAAGGCTGCTACATCGGACAAGAAATCGTGGAGCGCATTCGTTCCCGCGGCAAGGTGCATCGCAAGTTCTCCGGCTTCGAGGTCACCGGCCCTCTGCCGGTACCAGGCGTGAAAATCCAATGCGACGGCAAGGACATCGGCGAAGTGACCAGCTCGGCTTCCCTTCCCGTTGGGAGCGGGAGTCAACCGGTCGCCCTCGGCTACATTCGCCGCGAAGCGGCGGGCGCCGAGCACCCCTTCGAAGCGGGCGACGCCCGGCTGCGTCTGGCGGAGTTGCCGTTCATGGCTGCATTTCCGAAAAGGTAGGACCAAAGAACAGATATGGCTGAAAAGAAACAGGAAGGGTTCACCGTAACCGACCGCCGGCTGTTCACGCCGGAAGGGGAAGTGCGCAAGGAAGTTTCTCAAGAGGAGGTGTCGGTTTCCTCTCAAACCGAGCCTGCGTCCGTTTCGAAGCCGGCTGCTCCGAAACCGCTGGCGGCGGATGCACCTGCGATTCCTTCCTCGGCCGAGCAGAAGGAACAAGCGGAGGCATATCGCAAGTCGGCCCGAGAAAACGACCATCGTTTCGGCCTCGACAGCCAACTGGCCAACGATCTGGAGATCTCCTTCGAGCGTTTCACGGCGTCTTTGTACATGACGGCGATGCTGCAACTCGGGCTCATGCACGAGCAGGGGGCGGAACCCCGGATCGACTTGATTGGTGCGCGGCAAACCATCGACACTCTCAGCCTGCTTTCCGACAAGACCAAGGGCAATCTCAGCAGTCGAGAGCAGAGCTTTTTGCAAAACAGCCTCTATGAATTGCGGATGGCCTACGTCGATGTCACCAATGCGCTCTCCCGTCCGCAGCAAGCAGCGGGCACGGGCCCTGTGAAACGATGAAGGCCACGCTTACGGTGCTGGGGAGCGGCACGTCGATGGGCGTGCCCACCATCGGATGTGATTGCGCCGTATGCCACTCTCGCGATCCGCACGATCGCCGCACTCGGCCGTCGGTGCTCATCGAGTACGACCGCTACGCCGTGCTCATCGATTCCACCCCGGATTTCCGCGAGCAGGCCATTCGGGAAAACATCCGCCGGATCGATGCCGTGCTCTATACCCATACGCATGCCGACCACATTCTCGGGATTGACGATCTGCGCCCGCTCAGCTTTTTACACAAGCCGAACAAGCTTCCGCTCTATGCCAGGCAGGAGGCGGCAGAGTTTATCCGCACCATGTTTCGCTACATTTTCGACGCCGATTACAAGTTTGGCGGGCTTCCTCTCGTCGAACTGCGCGCCATCAACGGACCGCTCGAGCTCTTCGGGGCGAGCTTTGAGCCCGTCGACCTCATTCATGGTGAGACGGAAATCTACGGCTTTCGCTTTGGCAGCGCAGCCTACCTGACCGACCACAGCCAGATTCCGGAATCTTCCTTTGCCAAGCTCGATGATCTCGACATTCTGTTTCTCGACGCCTTGCGCCATAAGCCTCACCCTACTCATTCCACCATCGAGAATTCCTTGCAGATTGTGGAAAGGGTCAAACCGAAGCGGGCGTTTTTCACCCACATTTGCCACGACTTGGCGCATGAGGCGACCAACTCTTCCCTTCCCGCGCACGTGCGGCTCTCCTATGACGGCCTGAAACTGGATTTCGAGATCTAGAGGCCCGACGATTCGTTGTATGATGGGCCCGACGTCCCGCGCTGAAGGCCATGGATGGCATGGCGTGGCTGGCTCAATCGCATGAGATTCCGAGAGAAAGTCGTCTTGGTCGCCGGTGGCACCGGAGGATTAGGACGTGCGGTAAGCCTAGCCTTCCTTGGGGAAGGGGCCAAGGTGTTGGTTACCTATCAAAAAGATCCGGAATTCAGCGCTCTGCAAAAGGCATCCGGCGTCAATCCTTCGATCGCTGGGTACAAACTGGACGCGACCGATCCGGCTGCGGTCGATGCCCTAGTCGAAGGAATCGTTGCGCAACATGGGCGGCTGGATGTCTTAGTGAATGCCGTCGGTGGTTACGCCGGCGGCATGAAGTTGTGGGAACTGGATGCCAAGCTTTTTGACCGGATGCTGGCATTGAATCTTCGCTCGGGTTTCGTGCTGTCGCGGGCTGCGGCCAAGGTTATGCTCAAGCAGCGGTCCGGAGCCATCCTCAATGTGTCCGGCAAGGCGGCGCTCGATCACGCCGCCGGTGCCGCGGCATACGCGGCCTCGAAAGCAGCGGCGCTTGCGCTGGTCGATTCCCTTGCTGCCGACCTTAAAGGGAGCGGAGTACGCGTGAACTCCATTCTACCCAGCATTATCGATACGGAAGCCAATCGTAAAGCGATGCCTGCAGCAAACTTTGCCAAATGGCCGAAGCCCGAGGACATTGCGCGCGTCATCCTATTCCTCTCGAGCGACGACGCCAAAGTGATTCACGGCGCCGCAATACCGGTCTACGGTGATGACTGAGAAGTAAGCCGGCTGTTCACCTCTACCGGTGCTGGCTGAGGAGATCGACGCTGCGACCGATCAGCAGCGATGCCCTCTGCCCTTTGGTAGATTCCTACTCGCACCGCAAGGCCGCCATGGGATCGATTTTCGCCGCGCGGCGGGCCGGCCAGTACCCGGCCATGGCTCCCACCGCCAAGAGCGTGGCGCCGGCAGCTGCAAAGGTGAGCGGATCACCGGGAGCAACCCCGTAGAGCAGGTGTGCGATGAGTCGCGTGGCCGCGAGCGCGCAAGGTACTCCGACCATGATTCCCAGCACCGTAAGCACGATGGACTCGCCTAGGATCAGCCCTAGTGCCCCCGGTTGCGCGCCCACCGCCATGCGAATCCCGAGCGGCTGCATCGTACACCCATCCTCAGTGCACCGCGACGGGAAACGACCTTGCGCTCGACGATTTCGGAACTACAGCGAGCCCTACCGGCAGCGACCTGATTGACGTGAGGCGGGGAACCTTGCGAAGCAACCTGCGAACTGGCGCTCGAAGGAAAGCAAACGTCGCCCGCCGGATCGCGAACCTCCCCAGGGATCTCTGGCTTCTTGCTCATCGGCACTGCCGACCACGCACGCCGCTGCGCATCGACTCACCACCTCACCGTGTGCTCCCGCGCCCAAGACGGGCTTGCATCCGTCACATCCACCTGTGATATGCTTCGAAACCAACGCGAGTCTTGCATTTTTTGCACGAGAGTAGACGTACGCAGATCGCGAGCACGGGGGGATCTCGTCGATGGGCCTCGCTCTTCTAGTGATTATCTGGCTGATCACCTTCATTAGCACATACTTTTTCGTAGCCAAAGTCTGGTGGCTGCCGCATGCCGCCTCCGCCGCCGCCCCTTGGATTGACCACCAGTTCGCTCTGACCTATGTGCTCATGGGAACTGTTTTCGTCGCCGCCCAGTGCGGATTAGGCTGGCTGGTATGGAAGCATCGGGATGGTGCTTCGAGCAAGCCGGCAGGCTACTCGCATGGCAACGCAACGCTCGAGATTGTATGGACCGCGTTGACGGCAGCGTTGTTTGTCGGCCTGAACCTGATGGGGAGCCACGTGTGGGCCAGCGAACGCTTCGCGCCGGCCACTACGGGAGCGGTGCCCGTCGAGGTCACCGGCATGCAATTCGCCTGGTATTTCCGCTATCCGGGCCCGGACGGCAAATATGGGCGAACGGATCTGAAGTTGATGGACCCGTCGGCAGGAAACGAGGCTGCCATCGGCTTGGACACCTCTGATCCGGCGGCCAAGGACGATGTGGTCACAGGCACCATGTATCTTCCCGTACAGCGTGAAGTGGACCTGACGTTGCGAGCCGTGGATGTGATTCACAGCTTCTTCGTTCCGGCTTTGCGTTTCAAGCAGGACGCCGTGCCCGGCCTGGCAATTCATATGCACTTCACCCCCACCGAGATCGGCGATTACGAGATCGCCTGTGCGGAGTTGTGCGGGCTCGGCCACTATAAGATGCACGGCGTAGTCCATGTAGTGTCCCAGGAAGACTTCGATAAATGGCTGGCAGCACGGGAGGGTGAGAAATAATAATGGCGACG
>JASHSL010000082.1 GCA_030040855.1 Terriglobales bacterium | reverse complement strand
AACCGAAGCATCCTCGCCGACCCTCGCAATCCGGAGATGAAGGATATCGTCAATGCGAAGATCAAGTTCCGCGAGCCCTACCGTCCTTTCGCTCCGTCGGTTCTCGCCGAGTATGCAGAAAAGTACTTTGATCTCCCGCAGGCGCAATGCCACCATCCGGCCAGATACATGCTCTACGTGGTGCCGGTCAGAGACAGCCAGCGGAGCATGCTGCCGGCGATCACCCACGTGGACGGCACGGGGCGGCTGCAAACCGTTTTTCCTGACCAGAGCCCGCGCTATTACCGCCTGATCGAGCGTTTCGGGCAAGCCACGGGTATTCCGGTCCTGCTGAACACGTCCTTCAATCTTAGAGGTGAGCCGATTGTGAATACCCCCGCCGACGCCTTTCAAACGTTCTCGAAGAGCGAGATGGACAGTCTGGTCTTGGGAAACTTTCTGGTCGAGAAGAGGGAGACGGGAGGAAGCTAGGTAAGGCAGATGCAGACCTGGACGATCTGTCCTCGCCGTCATGTCGGGGTGACGGAGGCTGCGCGGGCGAGCAGCATCGACGAGGATCGCAGTAGGCTCAAGCTAATAGATTCGCGGAATGACCTTGGCTGTTGTTTGGGCATAGGTTTCATAGGGTAGCCCGAACCGTTCTCGCAAGTGCTTCTCTTCCACCGCGATCTTGTTCAGAAGCAGCAGACTCCAAGCGATCACTAGAAGCCATCCAAACACGCTGGCAAAGATCAGCGCCATAGCGACCTTGCCAGCAATGGCGGCTGCATACCGAGGATGCCGCACGTATCGATACGGTCCGTGGTTCATTGGGACCAGTGGTGTGTCCCCTTGATTGAAGTATCGTGCCAGACAGGCGTCCGTCCAGATCTGCCATAGGGTGACCATGAAATAGAGCGCCAGTCCGACGGCCTGCAATCCAGGTTGTACGAGCCATGGAACCAACCGCCAGTGTCCATAGTCTAGGAAGACAACCAGGTCGAGAGTCATCAAGAGCATCACCCATTGAGGTCCCATGCGAGAATTGGATGCCCACCATTCCCGGCGCAGCGACCTGGAACGAAACACACCGAGGCTCGAAGTGATAGAATGCAACGATCCCACCAGCCGCAACGCAAAATAACCTGCCGCGTACCAGTCCAGTCGCAGCCAAGGGTTGGATTGATTCCATTGCACCAGGCACGCTAGGGCCACGCCCAAGTAGGCCAAGGAACCCGAGAGTGTTTTCCAGAGCATTGGCCTCATCGCAGCATTTTCTCGATGAACGCGACGGCAATCTTCGGATCATCTCCGTATTGCAAGTTGTAGGCTGGTTTTGCGGCCAAGGCCGTTAATGCTGCGCTGCTTTGTACTTCAAATCGGGCATCTTCGTTGAAAAGCATGCAATCCCGCAGTCGTGAAAGAGCCTCTTCTTGACGAATCTGCCCGAGCTTCGGTTCCGAGGTGCGACCGCGGTCCAGAAAAAGGCTGCAAACGGGAACGACCGGACGTGCCCGGGGCGCCTGCAAATGGCTCTTGTCCATGGAATGAAACGAAACATCCGCGTAGGTAGAAGGACGGGAAGACTGCCGCAATTCCGGCAGGAAATCCAGCGCCTGCGGTCGGAACACAGCGGGCTGCAGATCCCCCCACGCACGAAGCAGGTTGCCGGCCATGTCTAGGAACACAACATGATCCGCTTGGAATTCCATACCCAGTTTCGCAGCAAGGTAACAGGCAGTCGTCTTACCGGAGTTCGGTGGCCCAAAGATCATAACCGCGTGATCCCTCACACTGACGCATCCGCCGCAGAGGACCGTCAGTCCCAGGCTGCCGGCGGTCATGCAGAATAAGATATCGAGCGGTGGATGTCGAGGCCCCGGCTCGCCTTCGAGAAACCCATCAGCAAGCACTCCCATGGCCTCGCGTCTGTCCAGGTCCACCGCCAGAAAACCTCGTTGTCCGATGTTGACGTAGCAAAGCCCGAGATCCGAAAAGGCCATGGGCTGCACGGCTGTGGACCGGACCAGCGGATCCGATTGGCAAACGAGACGCCAAAGGAACTGCGGCCGTCCTGTTTTTCCATGTTGATAACGCTCGAAAAATCTCAGCGCGAACCCCAGCACCGCCCGGTCATTGGTCTCGAGCCGCAAAGTTCTTTGCATCAGTCGCAAGACCGTGGCATGCGGAGTCGGCGTGAAACGGCGCAGCAGGTCCTGACGCTCGGTTTCGGCCGGGCCATTGTTATCTTTAGGCAGAGACCGATCGTGTGATCGAGCGGGCCGCGTGCGTTTCGCAACACTCGCTATGTTGTACCTCCTGACGACCGCCCTGCGGAATTGTTCAAGAATGTTGCACAAATTTGTTCAGCGATTACCTGCGGCGTCCCTCCATATCGCAGGCGCCAGCAGGGGAGTGCCAGCAGATGATCGATGGTTTCTGCCTGCCTTTGTGCCGCGTCGCAAGCTTCCGCCATCAAGTCCAGTTCGATGCGAGATCGGACCGCGCTAGGCTTCATCGGGGTCAGGCAAAAGGCAGAGCTTTGCTGTCTCTCGAGAAAAACAAGCAGTCGCAGCTCACATCCGGGGAAACGCTGCCGCCCAAACTGCCGGTTCGGTTCACAATGAAAAACCCGCTCTCCGCTCTGAACATCAGTTGGTTCTCGATAACGCAAATCTTCAAACCAAACTGCTGCCTCATGCCTTAGCTTGAGCGGCCTAGGCATTCCCCAGGCTGTTATTTTGCCCTGCTTGAGGGAACAGAAGGTACGGTCATCGGAAAACAAGGTCAATCCCGCCTCCGCCAGAGCAAGGGCCAGCGTCGACTTGCCCGAACGTGATGGCCCGATTAAAACCAGCCCTTCCTGATCTCTAGCGACGCAGGAGGCGTGCAGTTCGACGAGGCCGACGGAACCGGCCAAAACAGACAACAGCATTGGAAAAATCACCATTCTCCAGTAGGTTGAATCGGCAGCCATACCTGCCGAGAACCGGCCAATGACCCGGCGTGTCCGAAGGTCGGCCAGCATCGAGCTTCGGTCATCAAATCCAGCAAACACCAAGTGGTCGAATCCTCGCAGGTAGGGCTTCGGCCAGGGGGGCTGCGCGCGGTCAGAATGGTCGACCCAAAATCGGATGGAGAAGTCTGCTGCAACGGCTGGTAGAGGGAGCGGCAGAAAACTCTCACGTGCTGCTTCAAGTAGCTCCTCAGAATTGGTCGCAAGGCTGCAAACCAAACCCGCCACCGTGTAACGTTCACACAGCCGGGTCTCGGCATCCTTGTGCAGAAAATCTCCGGGGCTCATCCTAAGACATACCGATTTTGGTGTGCATACTCGAGAGCGGAAAACAGGCCCTTCCGCAGACTACACAATCCTCACCAAGCGTGCTCGCCACTTTTGTCAATTTCTTGTCAATACCTTGTCAACGCTTCATTAACTGTCGATGTTCGACGTAGTCCGCTCCTGATAGCCCCTATGATTCTTGTGCCTGCCCCACCTGGACTCGTGGCAACCATCCCATTTGCGGGGAGCATTCTGTTGGATGGCGGAAAGGTTCAGGAGCTTGCATCAACAAGCCAATCATTCTAGCCCACTCTCAGAGCCTGGAACGGTCGGCTAAGACTATCAGACGGGCGATCGCTAGCTTGGGCGGAGATCCTGTGCGTAGAGCAAGTCTCGGATGTTCCGAAAAGTCGGCCGGGATTCCGGCAACGTCGAGTCAAAGGGTGACTTCCTCGCGTTCTGGAATGTAATCCTGCCCCCGCAGATAGGCTGCGATGACCAGCGATTGCATTCTGACGGACATCAAGGTCAGGTCTTACCCTCGCTCAGGGGCTCAGGGGGGCGCTGCGCACCCGGTTCAAGGCATGCAGCCGGGAGAAGTAGTCTCGGCGTGGCAGCGACCGAACTACCCACGTCGGCAGCTCGGAAAATTGACGCCTGCAATGAGACCTGATAGAGCGGCAACTCTGGAGGCCGGTAGACAGCGCAGGCGGCCGGCACTCGGCGACATATAGGGTCTTACCCTAACGTACAGAGGTGCGGCCTACAAATTGCAGGGAACTGCTAGGGCCAGAGCCATCAATGACTTTGGGTTCCACCTCAGGGGAACGTCGGTGGGGGTTACTTCGGAATGTCCTGGGAACAACTTGGAAGGTGAGAGAATCGTCTAGACTGAGGTTTGGTTTGGGGGACCTTCCAAGAGCGAAGGCCGGGGGCGGTTGGATGCCGCCAGATCAGGCCACTGGCAGGAAGCAACGGGAAAGAAAGCTGAGCCTCATGCATAGCATTGACCTCGGCTACTAGACGTTTGGCACGGCTCATCGGCAGGACCGACCGCGGGTTACGGATTTGAGATTGGGCTCGTGGAGCAAGGAACACGTGCTACGCTCCCCATCCCTTGAGAAGGGAAAACATGATTAGCGAGATGATTGAACAGTTCGAAACGTACTTGGAAATGGGCAGGAATTGGGCTGCCCGATTCGAGGAACCGAAGCGCACGCAGGAAGCTATCCAATGGGCGATCAAACAGATCCGTTGCAACCAGTGGCAGGCAGAATTGGACTTACAAAAAAAGCATGAGGAAGAGTTAAAACAAGCCAAAGAAAGCGCGCGACGTTTGCGAGTACAAATCGAGAGTGCGATCGAGTATGTAAGTACAGCCACGATTCCGGATGCCATACGAGAGGCGATTCTCAACATCTTGGAGCAAGATTAAGCACATGGCAGAGGGGAGCTGCGAGATCCGGACCCGGATGAGGTAAACACGGCGCTCCCTTTCCTTCCTGCGGAATCGCCAGAAATCTAGTCAGGAACATCGAAGCCAGCGCCAAGAGTCGCCGACCTCAAACCCAACCGGGCGGCCGAGTTCCGTTTGGCTTTCACGAACCTCAAGGTTGCCCCATGAGGAGCTTCGCCTGAGCCGGCAAGAGGACCTGACTCCATTCGGGATTGTTTCTCCCTGTCCTGAGCTCGCCGGCAAGGGATTGGGCCTCTTCAAGAACCGGTGTTGGCCGGCCTGACGGCTGTGCACGATTACCAAACCCTGCACTGGGTAGCATGTACCATGGCATCGCCTTTCTTACACGAAAAAGCCTGCCCAAATTCCGGCATGTTTCCCAAAACGTTATTCACCCGATACTTCGGAAGTGAGTGTGGATTGGTCATTACCACGGTCCGCATCAGCTCGGGCCGAAATTGAGAGCACCAGGAAAACGCGTACGACAAGAAGAACTTCTGGCGAGGCGTCCATCCGTCTAGTTGTCGTTCATCGAGCGATTTTCCCTGCTGCTGCATTTTGTCCTGGATCGCCCTGTAGGCAAGACGCAGACCACCGTTATCGGCGGTATCCTCACCCAAGGTTAGGCGGCCGTTCTGTTTGACTCCCGCGCCCGGAATCTCCTGCGTATATTCATTGGCGATGCATTCGGCACGCTGCTCGTAAGCCTTGGCGTCTTCGGGAGTCCACCAATCGCGCAGATTGCCTTTTGCGTCAAATTTCCGGCCCTGGTCGTCAAATCCGTGCGTGGTTTCGTGGCCGATGACCATGCCGATCGCGCCGTAGTTCACAACATCTTCCATGCTGCTGTCGAAGTAGGGCGGCTGGAGGATGCCCGCTGGAAAATTGATCGTGTTCAGCTGCGGATCATAGTAGGCGTTAATCGTGGGGGGAGTCATGGTCCACTCGCTGCGATCAACCGGCTTGCCGATCTTATCGAGCTGGCGGCGGAACTCAAATACAGTGGCTTCCTGAACGTTCTTCAGGTAGCTGTCGCGAAGGATGTTAACGGATGAGTAATCGCGCCATTGATTCGGATAGCCAATCTTATCCTCGATCGCGCGGAGCTTAATCTTTGCCTGCTCTTTCGTGGCGGCCTGCATCCAATCGAGGCTCGTGATGTCGCGATCCAACGCATTTTCAATATCGTGAACCATGGCGACGGTACGCTGTTTGCTGGATGGCGGAAACGCTACTTCGACATACGCCCGACCCAGCGCCTGACCCAGGTCGCGATCCGCCGAGCGCACACAGCGGCGCCAGCGCGGCGTCTGTTGCCGCGCGCCCTGCAATTCACGAGCGAAGAAATTCCAGTTCTCGTCCACAAAAGCCCGATTCAGATACGGTGCTGCACCGTGAATCAGCTGCCACCGAAGATAAACCTTCCAATCCTCCACGGATCGTTGCTGAATGAGTTTTTCGAGGCCGCGGAAGAAATCCGGCGAGCTTACGAGATAGTGGGGTTCCGACGGAGGCGCGCCAATGAGCTCGAGGTAGCGCCGGAAATCAAAAGACGGCGTGAGCGCCTGCACCTGATCCAGGTTCATTTTATTATTGAGGTTTTTCGGATCGCGCCGCGCAACATTATCCATGGCGGATTGTGCCATTACGGTTTCGATCGCGAGCACCGTCTTTGCGTCCCGCGCGGCTTGCTGGTCGCTCTCGCCTGCGAGCTCAAACATCCTGCCGATGTGAGCTTCATACTTTGCGCGGATTTCTCTCGACTTGTCGTCATCCTTTAAATAGAAGTCACGGCCGGGCAGGGCCATGCCACCCTGATCGATAAACGCCACGACTCGGCTGGCATCATCGTAATCCTGGGTCTGGCCAAAGCCAAACAGAGCGGCGCTGGTTTCGTTATCATTGGCCATCCACGCTCCCGGAATTGCTTTATGAATTGAAGCGACTTCGTCTGCCAACTGGGACTTGGTCTTCATCTCGTCCAAGCGTTGCAGGGCCGGCCTAAGATCGCGAGTTCCGGCTGCTTCCAGACCGGATTCATCCATGCAAGCGCTCCAATAATCGCCGATTTGCTTCTCGAACCCTGTACTCTTGCTGGACGGATCGGCGGCTTTCACCATCGCTTCGCGCAAAATGCTCTCGTTCCAAAACCGAAGACCGCTGCCCGTACCCCAGGCGACCTGGTCCGGTGGAATCGGGTTGGCGGCGAGCCATTTACTACACGTGTATTGAAAGAAATCCTGACAGGGATCAAGGGACTTGTCGACGACGTCCGGGTCAAAGTGCTCAAGCTTTGGGACTGTTTCCGAGGACTTCGCTGGCGCTCGGGCCGGTTCTGGATGGGATGGCGTTTCTTGTGCGCCCGCACCGAACGGCAGGAGAAGGGGAAAGAGCACGAAGAATGCAACTACGGTTCGTAACGTTCGCATGGACTGCCTCGGACAAAGCTCAACGGTGGAAGTTCGGATCAGGTGCGTGTGGCAGCATGTGGATTGCGCTTCGCAAGGAATTGAGTTTACTCCGAATCCTCGAAATTCGCGACCCGGGACGAGACTGGGTGAGCTGATACAGGGCCAACACGAAAGCCCTGCTCTGGCCCCTCTTGCGGAATTCGGTCCACAATCAACCCTTACCCTGCCTCATCCCCGGATCCCAAGGGCTGAAAAACCCGCCACCGCAGGTAGCCACCGGAAAGCCGGCCGCGGGGCGGGTGAACTTTGCACAAGCGGACCAGCCTCAGGACATTAGGAATGAGAAACCTTCAAACCTGTACTCTCGCTTCCCGTCGCTTGGCACTGATTTGGCCTGGCCGTGCCGTACCTGTTGAATGGCATCGAAGACACGCGGAAGATAGCTGGGGTCGGCGACCGGGACATTGTGCGCGGGCAGCAGAAGTTGAAGGCGAGGAGCCAATTCAGCCAGCCGTTGGACGGATAAGACATAAGCATCCAAATCGGTCTCGGGACGATAAAGATAGATCGGCCCCGGATAGTATGTGTCTCCCGTGAACAGCAGACCATTTTGCTCATCGAGCAGGGCAATGGAATCGGGAGTATGCCCCGGCGTCCAGATAATTTCTAGCGTTCGATCTCCCAGGTTGATTTTGTCGCCGTCATGTAACCAGTGAGAGATGTGGAAGGCTCTCGTCCGATAGGATTTGGCATCAAATCCGGCGGGCAAAGTTCCGCAGATTTGTCCCGGTCGAAGCTCGGCCTGCGCGTCCGCCGTTGACCCTTTCGCGTTCGTGCGAGTGAAATCGGTCGGCATGCCATAGACCTCGGTGAAGCGCCAATTATCTCCCACATGGTCGTTGTGGGTGTGCGAATTGACCACGCTGACGGGCAGTCGCGTCAGCTCTTCCACCACGGCCTTGATATTGCTGATCCCCATACCGGTGTCGAACAAGAGTGCCTGCCGCGATCCGACAACCAGATACGAGATCACTTCTTCGAACTGATGTGGCTCATAAATGGCGAATACGCCTGGACGAATCTTGTAAACCTCGAACCATGGATCGGCAATTCTTACCCGCTCCAGTTTGCGGTAGGCGGATCGAGGCTGACTCTTGCACCAATCCGGTGTCTGCGCGGAAGCGACGGTGAGCAACCCAACGATAAGAAGGATTTCAATCGGAGGTTTCATTGGTGGAGCTTCCTGAAGGTTGCCGAAGGAAATATTCTACACATTTCCCACACACACCTTCAGGATTTGGTCAACGGGCGCCACGGTCGCAGACGCGGCCACCAACGGCGTACGTTCCTGGAATACTCTTCGTATTCTGCCCCGAATTTCCTTCGTAATGTCGGCTCCTCGTAAAGGATTACGAATAGATGAACGCCGAGGGCAACCGCTGCCACGGCGGCCATTGCAACGGGGCTGGGATGACCGAACACAATCCAAAGCCCGATCCATCCCGCGGCGAAGCCCAAGTACATTGGGTTCCGCACATAGCAGTAGAAACCAGCAACGACCAGCCGTTTCGGTGGGACCATGGGGGCAGGTGTGCCGTGGCCCGTCCGCCCGAAATCCCATACGCAGCGCAGGGCAACAGCAAATCCAAGCACGGACGGAACCGCCGCCAGCCATCGCCAGCGTGCCATATCCGCCATCTCCACCCTGAACCCGAGCCATTGCGGCAAGAGCCAGAACCACAAGGCGAAAAACGCAGCCCCCACGATTAGCGAGGCAACGGTGGTCAGGCACCGACCCTCGCCGACCGCCGAAGGAGCGCTCCCGGAGTGTCCATCAGTCATTAGGCTCTCTCCTCCGCCTGGAGCCCTCACTTCAGCCCCATCGAGACTTTCGAGCCATCGAACTGCACATATCCATCCTGTTCTTTGCCATTCAGGACAGCTTCCACAGACTTCCCCCAGCTCAAACCCGCAGGCTGGCCGATGCCGCCTGCTGCCGACAGCAGGAGAAGGATCGCCGAGAGAGTGGTTCGCATGCAGCCTCAGACTAGTCTGGGAGGTTTATTTTGTCCACTCATCTTCGGGTGGGAGCATGCAGCAAAATCGGGTCCTTGTCCTCTGGGGGCACCCACATGCGACAGCGGGAGCCATGTTGTTGAAAGTGACATTCGTCCAAGCTCCACAGCTCAACGTCGGCGCAGCGGGCCAGGCGGCGGAGTTTTTTTTACCTCCGCAACTTTCAGCGGATCAGCTTGAGCAACCTGGGGACGCGGTTTGCGGAGGCGAAAACCCATGCGGCGGAATAGTCTTTGACATTGCCGTATCCCCAAGTGCACGCCGTAGTGTCGACGCAGATGCTCCGACAGCACCGGGCCATCCCACAGGGTTGCGGGTATGCCGACATCCCGCGGGGTCTTACGCAGATCACCCTGGAGCTTGCGCCACTGGCCGGCATCCAGCGCCGAGGGGCGTCCGCAGCGTTCGCCCTCCCGCAAGGCCTGAAGACCGCCTTGCTCAAAGCGGCGCACCCAACGCTGTACCGTCGTACCATTCTCGCCAAACAGTTCTGCGACCTGCCGGCACGATTGCCCTGCGGTCACCAACAACAGCCCGTGCAGACGATGGTCGTAACGCGATTCCTCGCTGCGGGCAATTTCCTGCTGCAGGGCTATTCGCATTACTTCCGCATCTTCGATCTGCAGTTTGCGCATCGTCCCCTCCAGGATAAGCGAACGATGCAATGTTATCATGACTATGCTGCATTACTTATGTCGCTATGTTCAGTCGTGCAATCGCTCAGCCAGGGATATCGCTATGTGTCAGGGCGCCGATCTAGTCAGGTCTCTAGGCGCTCTGTTGACTTGCCCGCATTTTCACATTGTCCGGGGACAGCGTGGATGCCAACCACGTATGGGTCTCAGCATTGTCCTTGAGTTGCTGGAGGTCCACGTTGAAGTTCACAGTCCTCTCCGAAAGGTGCGTGGTGAAGGAAATTCCTATAGCATTGAGGTGGTCTACCGTCTGCTGCAGACTGTCCTCACCTGCCTTCACGGTGATAGTTGCCCGGTTGTTCTTTCGCCGGTTGATCCATACCCGTGCAACCCCGCCGACACACAGAGAAATGTACCATTCGAAATACTTCGCCGGAACCTCGCCGTAGAGCTTCTCGAGTAATGCCCGGTACCACTTTGCGCACTCCAGGCTCCCTGGATGATTCTTGATCCAGTAGTTCTCGTCATAAGGCTGTTGCGACGTTTCCGCCTCGGGTTCTTCGTGGCTGTCGATCACTTTGGTGAAATGCAAAGCCCTAGTTTCACCGACCTGCACCATATTTGCCTGGATTCCGATGATCGGGACTACAGGCCTCAGGAGGTGCACAACATTGAAGAAGCGGTTGTTGATTTCTTCCGCCACCAGGACGGCCTTATGGCTCCGCTTGGGGCACTTTCGTTTTTCGTTGGCCCAGTATTCAATGGTCCTGATGATGTGAGTTTCGTCAGTGGGGCCGAGCTGCAGTTCAACCTCGAACATCGAATCCTCTTCAGGGTCCTTGAGTAGCAGGTCCAGTCTGCCCCCCTGGGACTGGGTTCGTTCCTTACTGACGGGTTGCAGATCACCTAACCGCAGCATGGAGGGATCTTCGTAGATTTGATCGCGCAGCCAGTATTCATCGAAACCGCACCCAAGGATGCTCAAGAGTTTGGTCGTTGGAACCTCCATCCTCGTCCTCCTCTCCAATCCAAACTTAGAGTGACATGCAAGCTACTACAATGGTAAGTCAACCTACATCGAGGTTTGGTGCTTCAACCCGGTTACATTGGTAACAGGCAATCAAATTGGTACTCTGGTCAGGGCGCTCCTCTTCGGTTCTAAACTTCGGGGTCAGCTGTGGTGCTGGGGAAGACGCGGTCTTCTGCTTGTGGCGTCAGGTGACGACCCTGAGGCGAAGGTACCCGTGACCGTCAGGCTGCTAGGTAGGAGGATTGGGTCGAACGCGTCAGGCAAAGCGAGCCCGGCTTGAACTGCCACAGCCGGTCCGGCTGACCGCAACGGAAACAGTGGGTTAGAAAACTCACGTGGTTACATAGACTATCAGCATCCAGCTTTGTGAGAATTGCCAATTCACTTCTTCCCGTTCGCCCTCGCACGGGAGAGATCGTCCAAGCGGGTTAGACGAGGGGGCACGCTTTGATCTCGCACTGGACGGTGACGATAAGCCTCGGGGCCACCGTTGCCGCCTCTCTCTCCGTGAGAAGCCCTCGCTGGCGCAGGGCTCGACCGGGGTACGAAGCTTCTCTCGCTGGACTTCGGTGATCTCACCGAGCTGCCGTTGATATTCAGCCTTGTCGGTCCAGACGATGGAAAAGCCTTCGACCGGCTGCCAGGACATCTCCTTGTCGGTGACGCCGAGCCAATGTGCGATCAGCCGGTGCCGTGTTGAGGGATCGAGCCATTGAACTCCGTAGCCGAACCCCAAGGTCTATTCTCCTCGAAGCGTCTGGAGACGATACGATCGCCGTCCAGATCAACGACGATCGGTGCGCTTGCTTGTGGATCGTTTTCGACAAGGTCGTAGGTGTATACCTGCGGCCATCCGGAACATAGCTCGCGGCCCATGAAGTCCCCACAAGGACCGCGTGCGGTTACTTCATCCTGCTGGGTCCTGGTCGAGGCAACCCTGATCTGCAACTCCTCTTCGGAAGCTGCGACCACGCTGGCCACGAATCCGACATCAGTGCGGTTCCAAACTACTCGGCTCGGCCCCGGGTCCTTCGCCAGCATCATCGACGCGATGCGTGCGAGCGTGCGTCCGGCCCAGGTTCCCGTCTCTCCGTAGGTCCAATCTCCTAAAGTTACACGCGATTCGGACAAGGGAAGGCGGCCGATCAGGATGGCTGCTTGCGCCGGGAAAAGCTCTGCGACAGCAGCGATTGCCGGAATTGGAACCTGAACATTTTCCTGAATGAGGGTGTCGAGGACAGCGGTGACAGCTCGACGCTGTGCGGCTTGCGAATCGCCATCACCGATGACCTGCGGAATGGCCCAGTGCTCAAGCAATGCGGGCATTTCGGCGACGACCTTCGCGTCGTGCGTTCCGCGGGCGAAGTCGGCAGCCCATGCGATCAGACGCGGGTCGCCGCTGTGAAGCCACTGATGGAGAATTCCAGAGTTGACTGGTGTTTTGGAGGTAATGAGCGGCGGTTGCGCTCGGAGCGCGCTAGTCATCGTGAGGAGAAGCAGCAGCATGAACCACAGACATTTCATGGCAACCTTCCGGGTGGATTGTCCTGTGTCAAACTCTATACTCAAATGTCAAGCACGATATAGCGGCTCTACGACAGTCCGCCTTATCGTCTCAGACTTCTGCGACAGAAAAAAAGTTTCCCCAGAGGGTGCCCCGCCGAGGCCTTTAACCTTCTGGGATCAGCCACGATGGTCGGTGAACAGTAAACGGTGCGGTTGTTGTGGCAAGACTCAAAATGCCTCGCCTGTCCGAATTGCAGTCTTGGGATCGTGCCTGACCGCGGCCTCCGCCGGACGGTTACAAGAAGAAAGCAGCGGATTGCGAAGAGAAGGCTAAGCGGGAAGCCGAACCTGAGGCTACGAAGCTGAGGGAAGAAGCACAGCTGTACCAGGGATGGATCGCCACCTTGAAATCTGGCGAATGGCATTCGTAGCCATGAAATTCTGGTTCTCGGTGTAATCGAGAGATTTATCAACAACTAGCCAACCGGGTTGGCATTATCGTTTCATCCTCTCTATAAAAAGTTGGCGATCGAACAAGAACGACTAACTCACGGGGCTTCGCTTCGGTTCTGAATTTTCCGCACGTGTTGGCGGCGGTGATGCCAGTTTGAAGAATTTTTGTGAACTGGGTAGGACGGCATTCTTGCAAGAGGATCGGTTGGAGGTTCTCCCGGAACTCCCTTTCCCATGATCGCATCGTCATCGTCACCCATTGCGGCAGGATCTGTCTGGGAAGGAAAAAGATCAACTTCAGCACCTTCTTTGCTGCGTCGGGATCAAGGAAGTGCAAGCTGCATCTGGCTGGTCAGCTTTATGGATTATGATTTGGGTACTTCGATTTGGAGACCCGGGATCTGGAACCACTCGACAACCCGTTCGGCCCAAGGTTGTTACCTATGTAGCCGGTCCCTTGTGGAACTTTTCTACAAAAAATGGATCGCTCGAGAGCTTGAAATGTTTTTGTCGGTGCGGTTGTAAGCCAAAGGCTTGCCAAATGCGGTGCACCGTGGATTTCGATAGACGGGTCTCGTTGGCGATTTCCCGGATACTCCAATGCGTGCCGCCTTGGGGTCTGCTCTTCAGCGTCTTGCGCACTAACTGCGCCACCCGTTCGTCGCTGATGGGACGGGGACGGCCGGGGCGTAACTCGTCATGCAGTCCAGACATCCCCGGTTCCACGAAGCGCCGTCGCAACTTGCCTACCTTACCCCGGGTCTCAGCCGCCAACGAATAATCCTTTAGTTCCAGGAACTGCCACCCACCAGACAGCACGTCTCCGAACCCGCCACCGTCGAACAACACTCCGCCACAGTAACATCGACCGGCGGCATGTTTTCGTTCTCTCCTAGCCCGCATTGGCGGGCTTTTTGGGGTGTGCCAAGCATGTTCGACAGCTTGGAGGCGCAAGTCCTCCTCACAACGTGATGGACGTGAAGTGATAGCGAAGCGCAAGGGTGAAATAACACTCGTCGCGAGGCGGGGCCCGAAAGAAGCGTGGAGCAAGGGCGCGAGCCGATGAACAAGAACCGGATACGAGGGCTACGGTGGCGGGCGAGCGAGCCAATGATTGCGAAGCCCATATCCATCAAGCGCACTGGTGGTAAATCCGGCGGTTGTGCGTCGAAGGCGGTCGAACTTACCTCGGGAGATCTGTGGCATGTCACGGCATCGTGACTGAGGGTGAAGTGATTCATCCTGATCGTGTCGCAGAAGTCAGCAGAGGGCAAAGTAGGTCATGCCGTCGGCGAGGCTAGTGAGGCACTCCAAGACCGAAAGGCGGAGAAACTGTTAGGCCGAGCCGGGAACGATGCTCGAAGGCCCGAACGGTACCCCGCAAGGGGAATAAAGGAAGTGGGAAGTAAACTGTGCGCTCTCAGGAATGACCAGCCGCAGAAAAGCCAATTTTGTTTGGCCTCCCGACGGCAAGTAGGAGTGAAACTCCAAGGGGCACCCGCGGAGGGACCGAATCGTTCTTGGCGACGCACCACGCCGCCCGGCTATGCACACCTAGCTTAATCCGCCGAACCGCCGGATGCGGACCCGCATGTCCGGTGGTGTGGGAGGGGAGGACGAGCGATCGTCCCCCTATCCCGATTGTGCGGAGCATGTTCGACAGCTTGGAGGTGATGGACGTGAAGTGATAGCGAAGCGCAAGGGCGTGGAGGGTCCCCAAGAACCTGTGGCCTATCTCAGGGACTTGCTGATTCCAGCAGCAAGGTTCCCGCCTCCCATCGCCTCGCGGGACGTGTACCCAGACAATTCGTTGCTCACTTCTTGCGCTCCGCGAGAATTTCCTGTGCTCGCTGGCGGGCCAGGGTGAGCACCAGAGTGCTATTCGAAACCTGCAATCCAGGATACAGCGTCTTGCCTGCCTTGCGAAGCAGGTTCATGTCGGCGGGCGATAGTCGGACGTTTACCTGCGCTGAACGTTTCATAGGGTTTGTGGGGGGGAGAATGAATTTGGGGGAAGGGTGCAAAGTCTATCACGAGGTGAGGCGCGAAGTCTATTACTTGTATCTGTGATTGTTGAAAAATAGTTATTGACACTGTCCGTAGCACTCTGCTACGCTCCGTCGCTGCACGGGCCGAGGAATACTTGGCGGTTTCGGGATTGCTGATAATGGCAGCAGGAGGGCAAACGATTTTTTCCTATATGCAACTAGTTGCAACTGAAGTTTGAAGTGGTCGATCGAACTTCGATTCCGGATCCAAATGCTGCTTTTTGCCTGGCCTATTTGCAGGGTCTGTAGATCTAGCTTTGCTAACTGACGCACTTAGACACACACTGAATCTATCCGCGCATCACAGGAGAAGAGGTGCTCAGTGTTTTTTCGAACTACATTCACGACCATCCCAACCGGATTGGATTACAGGCTGTTTCGAATCATGCCATCAATAACCGCCTTTTACCTCTCACACCCTATCAGACACGGCATGTTTTGATTCAACCAACGGAGGAAAACGGATGCACAATCCAAACCCTGACGAAGTGAAAGCGGTAATCAGGCAACTGAGCACACTCGGCTGTACCGGCTTGGTCATTAGTGCGGGCACGAATCGCACCATTTTCTATTGGAACGATAATTCCGGAACAGACGAGCCCTACATTCACACCGAGGCACTGACGCGAGGCGGGCTGGACGCCAACCTGAGGGACCTCTATAAGTCAACATTTTCTGAGAAAACAGTCGGAGCTGCTTGGCCGTAAGAACCTCGAATCCAGCAAGCACGGGGCCGGTTTCTAGTCAACCCGAGACCGGCCCAATATCTTGAGTGACGAGACAATGACCCGTGGAACGGCCGATTCTGACGAATGGTTGGTCTGCCCCGAGATACGGAGAGCGACCATAGGAGAGTCGGCAAAACCGGAGCAACAGGTTCAGGACCCTCTGCCCCAAGTGATACGTCATGTTTTCGAGCACTGACGAGGTTAGGTTTGCAGAATCCCGGCTTGTAGTCTCTCCACTGCATGCTCTAGCTTGGCGTTTTGCGATCTTAGGGTTTCGAGATTGTCTAACAACGTGCCGAAACGGACTCCCCCTGCACGCGTGAGCGGCCTGTGAAGCCCTCTTCAAAAGTTGGCGACCTTGGCACGAGCAGCGGGACTTTCGGAGTGGGCGGAACTTCGCTCTTCAAAGCGAGGGCATCTGCCTCAAGCATCGCAAATATCGCATCAAAGTTCCACCATCGTTCTGATTCGACCGCGAGTTTAAGCTTCCGTCCATAGGATGGCCTCGACGTGGACCGGGACGAAGAATCGACGATTGGCAGGCCTCCCGGTCAACCGTCGACGGCGGACCTGTGCTCAGCCCTTAGCGCGCCAGGTCCCGGCGGACGTACAGGACCAGCACGACACCTGGCCGAAGATTGTAAGAACCAAGCCGGTCGTAACGGTCGCCTAGTCTTGGCTCCAACTCGGCTTGCTGAGATTCTTCCGCAATTACAACCGCCTCTTGCGTCGGCACCACGTGGCCAAAATAACCCACGTGGGGATAGTTGCGCAAATACCACGGCAAAGGCCAATAGTTCACGGCGGTGATGGTCATGTTTGTCAGTAGGCCGGTGCGATTGCGAGCAGCAATCTGGTTGAGTCGGGCCACCAAGTCAAGGAACTGACGCTGGGTATGCGCATACACGTAGGGAACCGAATCATCATCGTAGCGGAAGAAGCTGATGTCGATCGCCTGGTAAGCCGAGATCACGAGAGCCATGCCCAGCAATGCAACCAGAAATACCCGCATCCACTGGCGCTTCATTCGGCGGACTTTGCTGTACAGCTCGGCCAGCCCATAGCCGCCGATCAGCGCCAAGGGAATGCTGATGTTGAGTGCCAACCACGGAGTTTTGTACGGAATCAGCGAATAAGCCGATAGCATCCCCAGGGACCAAAAACCGGAAAACAGGACAACACGATTGCGGCCCTCCCGCAGGGCTATGGCGAAGCTCACCAATCCTAACAACAGTGTGGGCAGTTCAGCCTGCCCCAGCCAACGCAGGTAGGTGAAGTGATCGTGCAAATCTTGGCTGGTTCCTGTCTTACCCCAATAGCGAAAAGTCGCGACTGAATCGTAGAGCCCTTTGGGGTAATTGTCGCCGAACGATGAGTAAAACAGGATGTAGAGGGTAAGAAACAAGGCCACGGCGACGACCCAAACGCCGATGCGGTCGGTCCGGCTGGTCGGCTGCCTTCCGGAATCAACCGCTGGCTGTTCTCCCGGAGAATGGCGGAGAGGGGGCTTCGTTCTTCCCGCGTCAAGCCTCTTGTCCCCCGCTCTTCTCCAAGCCATATAGCCGACTTCGCACCCATAGGCCAGCCCGAGCACCACAACGGAGATTATTGCTGTCTCCTTAGTTGCAAATAACAAGGCGGCCGAAGCCGATGCCAGCAGCAGGTAAGCTGGGCGGCTGGTCTCCTGATACCGCAGCGCGGCTACGGCCAGGATTAGGGTGAAAAACACAAAGAGCACTTCGTGAATGAAATAGCGCGACAGGTAAACCGCACCGGAGGAGAGGGTCACGAGCGTTGCGGCTCCCAAAGTCGCATAGGTCCCAAGATATCGCCGCAACGTAAGGATCAGCCAAACTGTAGCGGTTCCAAACAGTGCCGGAATGCACCGTATAGCCACCGTGCTCAGCCCTGCTTTTCCAAAAAGGAAGGCATTAGCTTTGGTCACGACCAGGGCCAGGTAGTACAGAGTTGGTCCATGATAATTGGCGGGATCGTAGCGGTAAACGCCGTTGCGAAAAAGGGTGGTCACAAAGTGCCCGTTTACACCTTCATCGTGGTGCAGTGGCACCAAGTCAAGGTGGTAAAAGCGCAGGCAGGCGGCAACGAGGACGATGGCTGCGCCCAGCAGCTGCCATTGGCGATCGGACACATCCGAATATACGGCTGCCGTTGACGGCGCGGTTCGAGAAACCAGCGTCGCACGCGGCCCTTTCTTCGACGGCGGTAACCTGCGATAACGCTTTGTCCGCTTGACCGCCTTCATCGCGACCCCGTTTTATAGAGGTAATAGTCACCGGAAGGCGCAACAACAGGGAAGGGGCTCCAAAAGGCATCATTTACAGTCAGGTTCGTCCGCTCCAACGGACTGACCAGGACATGGTCAACGTGATAGGTCTGCATGAGCGAGAGGGACCGGGGAAAACCGGCGTAGATCTGGCGAATGCCGACTTCGCGCGCCCCGTAATCCAGTCCACGAGACCATGCCTGTCCCGTGTTGCCCAGCAGGGAACGCCGGCCGGTCAAAAATACTGGCGGGTTATAGACGGGTGCATGTAGCACCACGGAACGAGGCGCAGTCTGGCGTAACATCTCTCCCCCAATGGCAATACCTTCAGGATCAAGCTCCTCTGCTGCTCGAAATATCGAAAGCTTCTGAACCCCGGATGCTTCTCGTGAATCGACATTGTGTACAAAGTTAGTGTCGTTCTTCATGAATAGAAGGTGACCACACTCGATATGACTGCAGAGTCATTGATCGCTTGCGCCATCGTTGGCCTTCCAGGCTCAATCCGTCCTGCGCATCCCATTCATCAAACATTACGCTGGAAGTTTGGGAGCGTCTGATGTTGTCGGAGCAGATTCTGCCTCGTTAGAAGGTACAACCATGTCTCAATTCTTGGGGAGAACATCGCCAAGGGCCTAGATAACGAAAGGCGAACAAGAACTCGATAACAAAAGTAATGGCGGACGGGTTGATTGACCGGTCTTAGGTAAACACCAAGTGACGAATTCGATTGATCCCGTTCGAGGTGATAATCCCGGAAGAGGAGCGGGACAAAGAGCTGCCTCGAAAATTGCGGGATGAACTTCCGGGTATACTGGTCTGGGCGGATGCACCTTCGATGATGCTGGTTGCCGTAAGCATAATTGCTTCACTCCTTCGCGCGGCGTGCTCACCGTACGGCCACCGGTAGGAACGTTCAGGGGCCTGTCAATTCACAGAACCACATCGAGGCCAGCTGAGGGCTGGGAGTGGAGAAGCTGTCCTTCGGCGTGGTTCTTACGGTAAACAGATAGACGCGAAAGATCGCTAACGAATGAAACCTCTGGTGCGCGCCAGTAGGTCAAAACATCTAAACCTGAATTCGCCTCATACCACGCAATTGCCTCTAATTCCCCATACTGCGCGTCTTCATTACCGGCCCGGGATGAGAATTCCCGCTCGGCCTCGGTTGGCAGGCGTATGCGGATATCTCCCATTAAGCTTGGCGACGAAGACTTGCGCCTCATCCCACGAAAGCCTTGCACTGGGCACTCTAATAGCTCGCCTCTGGGTACCCATTGGGTTCCACAGTGTCAGCCCTGTCCTGACCACAAAGGGTGGAGTTCACAGAAGGTTTACATCCCTACGGTGGGCCAGTTTTCGATGCGAAATTTTCTGAAAACCATCCACGGAACCTGTCGCGTTTGATTGGTACTCTTTCTACCACTCTTTTGAAGATGGAAACCGCTGCATACGTATTGATCGTGTCCTCGTCAGCTGATAAGCTAGAGTTAGACAGTTGAACTGTTCACCTATGCCCATCGTCACCATCAAGAATAAATACCAGGTCGTAATCCCGCAACGCGTACGCGAGCAAGTCGGGGTTCGCGTCGGCGACCTTCTCGAAGCCCATGCCGATAACGGCAAGATTGTGTTCACGCCTAAATCCATTGTCGACCGGGCCCTTGCGGAAGGATTGGACGACCTCAAGAAGGGCCGCGTCCACGGGCCCTTCGCGAGTGCCGCCGAAATGCTGGCTGCTCTCAAAGGCAAGGGTCGGAAACCCGTCAGGAGAATTAAGAGCCACGGTCGATGAAGTGGCTCCTAACCCATCGCGCTTGGCAGGACTATCAAGACGCTCCCGCTTCCGTGCAGAAAGCTTTTGATAAGCAGGTTGGCCTGCTGGCTGAGAACCTTCGCCACCCCTCGCTTCGGGCCAAGAAGTACGATCAGGCCAATGACATTTGGCAGGCCAGAATAAATCGTGACTGGCGATTCTATTTTCAAGTGCTGGGAGACACCTACACGATTATTTCCATTATTCCTCATCCCAAATAGTCGACCCTCCACTTGGGCACAAAATCACCTGAGCCGACGAACTCGCTGCATATTCCGCTGCATTTGAATACGGATTACGGAGCGATGTGAATGCAGAGCATTTTTAGGCTCGCGCCGCGCCGGAGCGTTGAAGCGCTGCGCCACCCAACTCAAAAGCCAACCTTAGCCGCACGCAACGCAGCGTGGATGAGGCAGCCGGCTGTTTTTGCATGGGAGATCCCTCGGCCCGGTGGTGAAAACGTGGGCCTTCGGGATGACGGTTTGATTCAGCGCAATGC
>JASHSL010000081.1 GCA_030040855.1 Terriglobales bacterium | reverse complement strand
AATCGAACTGCCCATCCAAGACAGTTCTCCTGCCTCGGAGATGATCGACTCATTGGGATCGAGAAGGAACTCCAAAACCGGCATGGTCGTGCCGGTGATGCGACTCTGCATAACAGATCTCCTGATTGGAGGATGGCCACCCTCGAGCGCAGACGACTCCCGTGGGCCTTCCGAGTATACAAGCCCCCGGCGGGAGTGGCCGGAGGGCAAAGCTAGCTTCGGTCCCGCCTGACGACGCGGCCGGGTTTTGCGCCCATGTGCTCACCGCTGTGAACGACTAGGGCGCCGTTGACCAGGACCTCCGACACCCCGGTCGCCGTCTGCCGGGGCTTTTCAAACGTGGCATGGTCCTGGATGGTGGCTGGGTCGAAGACAGTGATGTCTGCGAAGAACCCCGGCCGCAGCAGGCCACGGTTGGCAATGCCGAGATTCGAAGCAGGCAGAGAGGTCATCTTGCGAACCGCCTCTGCCACGGTCAGCAATCTTTCGTCGCGGACATAACGGGCGTAGACGCGGGCAAAGTTGCCGAAAGTGCGCGGATGGGCGCTGAATTGGAGGAAGACCCCGTCGACGCCTTCGGGATCGGCATCGGAGGCAAAACTCACCCAAGGAAGCACGATCTGCTTGCGGATATTATCCTCACTCATCAGGAAATAGACGGTTTCCACGCGGGAATCATCCTCGATCACCAAATCCATGGCAGTTTCTTCCGGCGTCGCGTGACGCATGCGCGCCACTTCGCCGAGGGTCTTGCCGGTCAACGGCTTGAGCGCCTCGCTCTTGAATCCGACCAGAAGCACGTGCTCGGGTGTTCCCGCGGCGTGAAGAAGGTTGTCGTACTTATCGCTCGAGGCCATCTCGCGCCGCACACGTTTGCGGATGACGGGATCCCGCAATCGCTTGCGCCACGCCTCGAGACCTCCTTCCTGAACCCATGGCGGCATGGCGGCATCGAGGCCGGTGGCGCCTGCGGTATAGGTATACATGTCAGCCGTAATCGCGAGGCCCTGGGCGCGAGCCACCTCGATCTTCTGAATCACTTCGGGCAAATGGCTCCAGTTTGCCTCGCCCGCGACCTTAAGGTGATAAATCTCCGCTGGAATTTGGGCCCGGCGTGCGATGGTGATCAATTCATCGATCGCATCCATCTCATGATCGCCTTCGTTGCGGATGTGGGAAATGTAGATGCCCTTATATCGGGCGGCAACCTGGGCGAGTGCCACCAGTTCATCGGTTTGGGCATAGTTGCCGGGCTGATAGATCAACGCCGAGGCCACCCCGAGCGCGCCGTCCTGCATCGCCTTCGCGGTGAGGTCACGCATGCGGTCGAGTTCGGCGGGCGTGGGCGCGCGGTTGGCACGGCCAAGGACATTTACGCGTGGCGTCGCGGCGCCGATGAAAGAGGCAATGTTCGGCGAGACGCCGTGCCGGACCAGGGTTTCGAGCCCTTCGTCGAGCGTGTGCCAGGTGATGTCGTACTTGATGTCTCCCTGCTGGCTGAGAGCTTCGGCTCGCATCTGGTCGGTGAGAGGGCCCATGGACTCGCCTTCCCCGAAGATCTCGAGCGTGACACCCTGGAGCAAGTCGCTAAGGCCGTGACCGTCAGCAAACAGCCCGTCTGGCGCCGACATGAGGTTGATAAAACCCGGCGCAATGACTTGCCCGTGAACATCGATATCGATGCGTCCGCGATCGACGGAAACATCGCCGGTTTTGGCGATCCTGTCGCCGGTGATGGCAACACCTCCGGGGCTGCAAGGTGAGCCGCTGCCGTCGCAGATCAGACCGTTTCTCAAAACGACATCGAAGGTCGGCTTGCGAGTGCAGGAAATCAGGGTTACGGCGACTGCTACCAGAAGAAGTACGCGGCGCATGGATTGAAGGCGAGACAATACATACTACCGCAATCGAACCACGGGCTCGGCAACTTTGCACTGAGCCGCCCCGCTCGACCTCGCAGCTAGTGCGGGCTCGGACGGACTGACGCCGCAGGGGATCAAGCGCAGGGTCCTTATCCGGTATGGCGCAACCCGGGCGGGCAAGCCGGGATTGGCATGGGCAACCAGTTCGACTTTTCACCTCATCCGGATTGCTATCTGGTATAGGATTCGAACGGCCACAGCAACGAACAGGAAACCTAGATACGCCAGAGAGGGCGATCTTATTGCCAGATCTAGACAGTATCGATTGCCGCTGCCGTTCAACTTTTTTCTCACCAGTGTGGGATAAAGTCCTGAAGAAAAGGGCGCACAGAATCGAGGAACGGAATCTCGCAAGAGGCGCGGAAGCGTGACGGGGTCGTGCCAGCCCGAGCGGGGCTACGACACAATGTGTTTTGGGATCAATCATTTAGATGGAAGAAATCGGCCTCCGGTGAACCGAGGCGTCGTGCTTTTGTTGCTTCTCTTCGCTACCCTGCCCGGGCCTTGCCAAAGCAATAGCGGCGAATTGCGGCTCAAAGTAGTCGACCCGTCGGGCCTGGGCCTTAGGACAAGCGTTCAGATCACGAGCGAGGCCAGCCAATACCACCGTAGTTTAACCACCAGCGATCAGGGTTTGCTGGATCTCGAGCGCCTGCCGTACGGCATTTACCAGCTCACAATCGTCACGCCGAACTTTGCCCCGATGTCCGAAGTTGTTGAGATTTACTCTTCGCTCCCGACCGAGCGTAGGATCCAACTCCAGCTGCGTGCGGTCAATGAGTCAGTAACCGTAAGCGCGGCCAACACCTTGATCGACCGCGATCAAGCCGGCTCCGTCAATCAGATCGGCTCCGACATGATCCATACCCGCGTTAGCTCAATTCCGGGCCGTTCCTTGCAGGATTTGGTGAATTCGCAGCCGGGTTGGCTGTATGAGGGAAATGCCGTCCTGCATCCCCGCGGTTCCGAGTACCAGACACAATTTGTTGTGGATGGCATTCCCCTCACGGACAATCGCTCTCCCAGCTTTGGTACTTCCATCGACGCCGACGATGTGCAGTCCTTGACCATTTACACCGGGGGCTTTCCGGCCGAGTACGGTCGGAAGATGGGAGGCGCGGTCGAGGTGAACACCCTGCAGGAATCACAGCCGGGCTTCCACGGCCAGGCAGTGTTCTCCGGAGGCAGTTTTGACACCGCCAGCGCTTCCGCGCAGGGGCAGTACCTCTCAGGCAAGAACGCCCTGGGCGCGAGTGCAAGCGGCAGCATGACGGATCACTACCTAAATCCCGTCGTTCCCCAAAACTACACCAATGCGGGCACACTCGGCGATTTTTCAGTCCACTACGAGCTCAATCCGACTTCGAAAGATCGTTTGCGATTGGTCGTCCGCCATGAACTTGCCCGCTATGAAATTCCCAACGAGCAGGTGCAACAGGACCCGCAGCTCCGGGTAGAACTGGGCCAGCCTCCACCCCCGTCCGGAACGCCTCCTCAGCTCCAAACCGCCGACAATTTCGAGACGCTGGGTAGCGCTGCCTATCAGCACATTTTTTCGTCCGACGTTCTTGTCGATGTCCGCGGCATGGTCCGCAATAACTCCAACGACTTCTTCTCCAATGCCTACTCCTGGCCGATCATCGTCTTGCAGCACACTCACTTTAACGAAGGATATTTCAACAGTTCCGTGTCCATTCACCGCAGCCACCAAGAATGGAAGGCCGGGCTCGAAACCGACAATACTTTCCTTCACGAGAACTACAGCGACGTCCTAACCGCCAATCCCGATTATGCGGGCTATCCCTTCGATCCCGGCACTGCAACCACCTTCCGTTTCCTTGGCAACCGGCCCGATCTCGAACAAAGTGCTTTCGTTGAAGATCTCATCCACTACGGCGACTGGACGGTCAACGCAGGCCTGCGCTGGGACCACTACCAGTTGCTTCTGAATCAAAATGCCGTCAGCCCGCGTTTCGCGCTAGCCCATTACTTCCCCTCGGAAAACCTCATCGTCCACGCCTCCTACGACCGCATCTTTCAAACCCCATCGTTTGAGAACATCCTGCTCTCTAGCTCCCCCAAGGTCGAATCCTTCGAACCTACGGTTTTGCGCCTGCCGGTGCAGCCCTCCCACGGCAACTATTTCGAGATCGGCGCCACTAAAAGCTTCTTCAGCCAATTGCGCGTCGACACGAACTACTTCCGCCGCGACGTCAACAACTACGCTGATGACGACCAGATTCTCAACACCAGCGTCAGCTTTCCCATTGCTTTCCGCAACGCGGTCGTTTATGGCGCCGAGGGCAAACTCGAACTCCCGCAATGGAGGGGCTTCTCCGGGTTCCTTAGTTATTCCTACATAGTGGGCAACGCATGGTTTCCGGTCACGGGCGGCCTTTTCCTTGGTCAGGACGCCGTTGATGCCACCACCCAGCTCAGCGGACACTTCCCCGACTCGCAAGACCAGCGCCACACCGTTCGCGGACGTCTCCGTTATCGGGTGAAACCACGCCTTTGGGTGGCGGGTGGAGTTCAGTACGATACCGGGCTGCCATTCGATTTCGACGGTACTCCACAACAGGCGCTCGCCGAATACGGTCAGCACGTGATCAATCGCATTAACTTTGCCCGCGGGCGGATCTATCCTTCGTTCCAAGTCAACGCGTCGGCGGGCACCAATGTTTACCAGTCCGATCGGGTGGAGATGTGGGTTCAGGTCGACGTACAAAACCTTACCAACATTCTCGACGTGATCGACTTTGGCGGCTTGTTCTCCGGCAACGCAATCGGTCCCGCCCGCAGCTTCGCCCTGCGACTTACCACCAATTTCTAGCGTCATTCCACGTAAACGGTTCACAGTTTCGCTCGCTTCCGAGACATGGCAGCGGGGACGGCCCATCCACAGCTCACGGCAGCTACTGACTTATCGGGTATGGGGAGAAGTTGCTGGGCCTGGGAGAGAAACACCAGGCGGGCATCCGATCGCCCTTGACGACGCCAAGGCGTCCGAGGAAACCCTCTCTCGCTGGCTGCAATCTGAGCGTTACCGAACTCATGCGCCACCCTCGATAGCCAGGCGGACGTTCTAATCGTTCAGGCTTGTCGATGCGAGCTGGCGCGTGTAAATCTTACTTTGGAGACAGCTCCCATGGACTTGCAACTGCGCAACAAAACTGCCCTGGTCTCCGGCTCCACTGCCGGGATTGGACTCGCAACGGTCTCCCTCCTCGCCCAAGAAGGGGCTGCGGTCGTGGTGAACGGCCGTTCCCAGAAGCGTGTCGAGGAAGCCATCGATCGTATTCGCGCCGAGCATAAGGATGCACGTGTAAGTGGAATCGCTGCGGATCTAGGCACGAGGCAGGGCGCCGACCTGGTTGCTGGTCACCTGCCGCAGGTCGACATACTGGTGAACAATCTCGGCATTTTTGAGCTCAAGCCGTTTCCCGAGATCCCTGATGAGGACTGGCTGCGCCTGTTTGAAGTCAATGTTTTGAGCGGCGTTCGATTGAGCCGGTTCTACCTGCCGGGAATGCTCCAGAGAAATTGG
>JASHSL010000080.1 GCA_030040855.1 Terriglobales bacterium | reverse complement strand
TGTTCACCCCCGGAACAAGCTCGACGTACAACTAACCCCGCTGATGAGCAGAAACCGAAGCAACTTCCCCCAAAAGAAGGAAATCGTGAGCCGCTGCAGGGAACCTCGCTTTCAGGGATGTGAGCCGCTGATGTGCCGACCCAGTGAAAAGCGGTATTGGTCCTGCGGAACGCGGGACGCAATCATGCCTGCGTGATGGCACCCCGACGCAAAGGAGCGGGTTGAAGATCAAGAAAGGCGGAAAAGTAGCGCTGTAAGGCTGGCAAACCGGTAGGTGCGGATGCTCCCCCCCCCGCGATCCGGTGCCCGACCGCGGAATGCTTTGAGGTACGCGATCGCGACACATTTAGGACTGACATTTTCCCCCTTGGATTTTATCCCCCCGCGGGATCTCGGCGAGAGATCCAGTTTACCAATGCGTGTTAATCAGAGTCGATTCGGCAATGTGACCGAGAGGGCGAAGCTATGAGTACCAGCCTCCATTTTTGTGATCCGACATCGGCACCAGTGATCGGGGACAGCGCTGAGATCAAGAGCGCGAAATGGTACGCCGTTCAGACTCGCGCCAGGCATGAGAAAGTTATCGCCCACCGGCTGCGGGAACAAGGCATCTCGACGTTTTTGCCGCTGGTCACTGAAGTGCATCGCTGGAGCGATCGCAAGAAGGTCGTCGAATTACCTCTCTTCAGTTGCTACCTTTTCGCCAGGCTGGCGCCCACGAACGAAGATCGCTCCCGTGTTCTCCGGCTGGACGGAGTGTTCCAGTTTGTGGGGGGGCGCGGAGAAGGAACACCCATTCCAGATGAGCAGATCGACGCGGTGCGAATCCTGGTCAAAGAACACATTCCCGTCCATTCTCACCCCTTCTTACGAATCGGGCAGCGCGTGCGCATTCGCAGTGGCGCGTTGAGCGGTGTGGAGGGGATTCTTGTGGCCCGCAATGGGGATCACGCACTAGTCGTGTCGGTTGAAGCAATTCAGAGGTCGCTGGCAGTGCGCATTGAAGGCTATGACATCGAACCCGTCTGAGCCAGCTCTTCGGAGCCGCTTCGAAAACTCACCGTGGCAGAAAAACCAAACGAAACAACACGCCTACTCGCAGTGAGCCGGGAACCGGCCGTTCTCCGTATGCTGTGGTCGATTGGCGAGGCCAACTCCTGGCATCTGGAGACCGCAGGGAGCGGTTGGGATGCCTTGGATCGGGTGCAGTCGGGGTTCGCACCGGATCTTCTTCTGTTGGACCTCCCGCGGCGGGACGGAGACAGTCTGCTGGTGCTGCGTTGGCTGCGCAGAACCCGCCCGGGACTGCCGATCATCGTGCTCTCCTATCCCGAGGATGCAGGCCATAAGAGAGAGGCCATTCGCTTGGGCGCACAGGACTTTCTGGTCCGTCCGTTTGATGAGAAGCAACTGGAAATGACCTTCCGGCGGCATCTTGGTCCATCGAACCAGGATGTTGCGGAGGTGGTAGCTAGCGAGGGCATCGAGCAGTTGACGGACGGCGTTTTCTTTGTCGGGCACTCTCCGACCATGCAGAAGCTACGGGCGCAAGCGGAATTGCTGGCCCAAGCGGACGTTCCGGTTTTGATCCTGGGAGAAAGCGGCAGCGGGAAAGATACGACGGCTCACCTCATTCATACGCTCTCGGTCCGCTCTGGCTGCAAGTTCCTCAAGGTGAACTGTGCCGCTCTGCCGGAGAATCTGCTCGAAATCGAACTGTTCGGGACGGATCATGGCTCACCGACCTCCGGTTCGCGGCCCAAATGCGGCAAGCTGGAGGCGTGTCAAAACGGCACCGTTCTCCTCGACGAGATCTCCGAGATGCCGACCAGCTTGCAGTTGAAACTGCTGCGTACCTTGCAGGAAAGGCGTTTCCTTCGCCCGGGCAGTGAGGTGGAGGTCGGGGTGGACGTGCGAATTCTGGCTGCCACTAGCGCCAACATTGAGCGCGCCATTTCCGAAAAGCGGCTGCGCGAAGATCTCTACTACCGCTTAAGTGCGTTTACCGTGCATGTGCCGCCGCTGCGCCAGCGGCACGAAGAGATTCCTGTGTTGCTCCAACATTTCATGCATCAGCTGGCGAAGCGCTATGGCATGGCGCCGCGTACCTTCTCGCCCGCCGTCGTCGAAGCCTGCCAGTCCTATGCTTGGCCCGGCAACGTAAAAGAACTCGAGAATTTCGTGAAGCGCTTCCTGGTGCTCGGAGAGAGCGAGATCAGCGCAGGAAGATCGAGCCCTGAGGAATTTCTGGAGAACGGCTTCGAGTCCCTTTCGCGAGGAACGGCCCCGGACCAAGGAATGACCGAGAATCTGTATCGGGACAGTTCCGGGCTGGGCTCCCTAAAGTCGCTGGTGCACACGGTGAAGCTGGAAGCGGAACGCAATGCGATCGCGGCTGCGCTCGAAAAGACCGGTTGGAACCGTAAGGCGGCGGCCCGACTCCTCAAAGTCAGCTATCGCACAATTTTGTATAAAATCGAGCAGTATCATATGAAAGCTCCCGAATCCTACTCGTCTCCCTTCATCGAAAACGGATACAGGAACGGGAATGGACTTAAAAACAACGGAAAGGCGAGCTGAGTTGATGCTGCGCAGCAACGCGCAACGACCAATTGAGCGATAGGAATTGACCATGCTGATCAAAACTACTCGAGCACGATTTTGGTTCACCGCCTCGTGCACAGTGTTTTGTTTGTTGTGCGCGTTGGCAGTCGCACAAGACAGTACGGCGAGCAAGGCTTCCAGCTCGGCGGCGCACTTGACAGACAAAAACAGCGCACCCCCTGCCTTTCATAATGACACGTACATCATCGGAGTCGATGACATACTCGCCATTAGTGTCTGGAAGGAGCCGGAGATTTCAAAGACGGTTCCCGTCCGCTCGGATGGCAAGATCTCGTTGCCCTTAGCCGGAGAAGTACAAGCGAGTGGCGAAACTCCACGCCAATTGGAGGTTGCGCTCTCGAGGAGACTGGCGAGTTACATCTCCCAACCTGAGGTAACCGTCATTGTGCAGGAAATCAAGAGCCAGAAGTTCAATATTTTGGGGCAGGTCGTAAAGCCGGGCGCCTATCCACTTGCTAACTCGCCGACTGTGCTGGACGCAATCGCCATAGCCGGCGGGTTCCGCGATTTTGCCAAGCAAAAATCGATCTATGTGCTGCGTCGCAATCCCGATGGTACGGAGATACGCTTGCCCTTTAATTACAAAGACATCGTCAAGGGCAAGAACGTCGCCGAGAATGTTAAGCTCCAGCCGAACGATACAGTCGTAGTTCCGTAAACGTGATGTTTCGTCAAACTTCTCTAATCGTTATCCTGCTGGCTGCTGTTCCGCTTTGGTCCCAACAACCAGGCGCAAATGCCACGGCCAGTGCGTCCAGCTCCGAGCAAGAAGAGTCGAACGCCACGGCCGGCGCGTCCAGCTCCAGTGGGGATGAATTCCGCATGGTGGCTCCTCCCCCGGTGAACGGGGCGGCGTATCCTACCGAGACCGCCTCGGAGTCTCGGTCGAACTACCTGCTTGGAGGGCTAACCTTCAATACCACCTATACAGACAACCTGTTGGGAGGGGCGAGCACAAAGCCGATCAGCGACATAAGTTACTCGCTCTGGCCCTTTCTCGACCTCAACCACATTACTCCTCGGTTGCGCACGGACCTGACCTATAGCCCGGGCTTTACCTTTTATCAGCGTAC
>JASHSL010000079.1 GCA_030040855.1 Terriglobales bacterium | reverse complement strand
CCCAGGCGTAGATTCCGACGATGGCGGATGCTGCCGCGAGACCATACCCGGATTGCACCAGATAATCTGGGGTGAAGGTCAGATAAGCCTCCGTGGCAACGTTGTAACCAGCAAAGACCACTGCCAATATCCAGGCGGCCATCCCGTGGCCAGGCGGCAGAGAACCAGCCGCAGCGGCTCCCTGGCTCGAATCCGGGGACTTGGAGGGAACAAAGAGCATCATCAAAAGGCCCAGGATCGCGAGCGCAAACAACAGGAACATTGCCGGTCGCCACCCCGAACTTTGTCCAATTCTGCCCAGTACAAATAGGCTGGCATACACGCCTGCGGTCATGCTCATGCTGTAAAGGCCCATGATCAGACCGAGTTCTTTGCGACCCTCAAACCATGCCGCGAGCAGTTTCGGTCCGGCAACCAGGTGGCCGGTGGTTCCGGCTGAAAATATCACTCGTCCCAGACACAGTATCCAGAAACCGCGTGCGTAGGCCATCAAGGCCGTACCTGCAACAATCAGCGTCCAAAGCGAAAGGAACAAGCCACGAAGGCGGACGCGGTCGGCCAACCAGCCGGATGGCAGGGATGCACAGGCAGAAACCAAATACCAAAGTCCCGTCAAAACCCCGGCCTGCGTCCGCGAAATGCCGAGGTCCTTCACCCAAAGATTCAACAGGGGAAAGGGGGCAGCGAACATCATGATCCCGGCCGCGGTTGTAAACAGAACCAGGCCTAACACGAACCAGCGATAATTCTCTTGGGCTGGGGACAAGTGCAGTCCTTCACGTTGGATTCACTTTATTGGTTGCGCTTATTATTCACCCTTCTTCCGGGGACGACCATGCTCACGATTGGTTCGCTACCTACTTCCCCTCTTCGGTCAGAGACCCCACCGGCTAGGGGGCTGGCGAAGCGTAGACGCCACGACCCACGGCAACTAATTGACCCCGCTCATCTCTCACTTCCACGTCTGCGACACTCACCCGCCGGCCAACTTTGGCGGTCCGACCAATCGCCGTGAGGCTGCCGCGTTGGGTAGGCCGGAGATAATCAACACGAAGATCCACGGTAGGCACGTCACCTCCGGTTTTTGAATAGACGGCATAATCCCCTGCAATATCGATGAGCGCGCTGATGATCCCCCCGTGCAGCCAATCCGACCCATCCTCGCGCAGAAACTCTTCGCGAAAGGGCATACAAATCTCGACCAAACCCTCTTCAAAGCGCACCAGTTTCAAGCCCAGAAAACGTTGGTAGGGCGACTGCGAGAGATCAGGCTGGTTCATGCTGAGCCTTCTCCTCGAATTCCACCGCAAGTTTCGTCAGTTGCGCGCGGTCCACTTTTCCTGTGCCGCCGAGGGGTATCGCGTCGAGGAAGTAGATGCGGCGTGGGTAGGCGTACGGGGCACCCTGTTTGAGGTAGAACTGCTTGATCTCCTCTGCAGTCGTGCTCACGGCTGGTGATGGCACGATAAATGCTACGGGGACGGCCCCCTTGATCGGGTGGGATACGGGGACCACATAGGCGTCCCGGACACCTGGGTGTCGCAGAAGAATATCGACGATCTCCTTAGGATAAACATTTTCGCCGGATACATTGATCATGTCATCCTTGCGCCCAACGAAGTAGAAGAAACCATCCTCATCCCGACGCATGAGGTCGCCGGTATAAAGCCACCCGTTGCGAAACTTCTTGTTGGTCACCTCGGGAAGCTTCCAGTAGCCCTTGGCCAGGCCTGGATTGCGAGTAATCAACTCGCCTACCTCGTTGGGACCTAACTCAGTCACGCCATCCTCGGCGACGATTTTGACTTCCGAGCCCGGAATCTTCCTTCCGCAGCTGCCGCGTTTGATCAATCCATAGCGGCAATTGCTAATCGGATCAGGTCCGCCTTCGGTTAAACCGTAGCTCTCTGCAATGATCGCCTCGGGGAACGTTGCTTGGAATTCGGCAACCAACTCTTCAGAAACCTCCGCCGAGCCGCACACTGCGTAGCGAAGTGATTTCACATCGTGTTGGCGGAGCTCTTCCTTTCGCGAGAGGATCATGGAAAACATTGCCGGTACTCCGGTCATGTAAGTCACCTTGTAGCGAGCGATGGACCGTATGACCTCGACAGGATCGAAGCCCGGCAAAATGACCAGCGAACCTCCGCAGAGCAACATCGGTTTGACCGCTCCGAGCATCGCGTTCTTGTGATAGAGGGGGACTGCTACCAAGGCTCTCTCCGTGTGATCGAAGGCTTCGAGTTTGCACAGCACGTCTGTGTTCCAGATCTGCCCCCCATGCGTCAGAAGTACGCCCTTAGGCTTGCCCGTCGAACCGGAGGTGTATGGCTGCATACAAACCTCGTCCGCTGCCGTCTGCCTGCGCGAAAACGAGGGAGAAGCAGCCTGAAGTATCTGGTCGTAATTCAGCGCCTTGCCCCTTGCCTCCCCATCCACCACGAAGTGCCTTACTCCCGGGACGTGCGTGACGAGAGACCGCGCGCGGTCCGCGGTAGCCGAATTGGCGATGAAAACAACCGCTTCGGAGTCGGCCATGACGTGAAGAATCGCCTCATCCCCCATGCGAATGTTCAGGGGTACCGGAACCGCACCCACGCGCATGGCTCCCAGCAGCGACTCGATGAAACGGTAGTCGTTGTTAAACATAAGGGCAACACGGTGGCCGGGTCGTATCCCCAGGCTCACGAGAGCATTGGCCATGCGGTTCGAACGCTCCTCCAGATCTCGGAAGGTGAGAACAACGTCGTCCTGCAAAACCGCCGGCGCTGTGGGCTGCAGTTGCAGTGAGGCATCAAAGAGGTGGCCAAGATTCTCAGGCAGCATTTTTAAATGTCCTTAGTCTGTCACAGTCAGAGCTGATTTCCCAAAGACTTTGCAATCGATCAACTCCTCGAAGGCCCCGTCGGACCCCGCGTCCGGGATCATCGGCTCTGAGCCATCGAGGAAACAGCCTTTTCCCCCGAAGCAGCACTTCATCCCGACCAACCGTTGGAGCCGAGACGTCTTCGTACTTCAGGTTTTCCACACCTCCCTGGCGGTGAGAGACGATCGCTTTCCTTCGATGTCCGGGCCCGCAGGATAGCCAGATCTCCCCCGCTGTGCAAGCAGTTACTGATCGTTCGCATGAAGGTCGCCCAGCAAACTCACCCTATAACATAACGTCCTCCAACCGTGTTCCTTAGAGAGTGGGCTACTGGAGGCTGAGCCCCGAAAAATCTTGACTAAAATAATCATAATAATAATAATTTCGGACAATTCAAGAGCCGGCGTCGAGGGCGAAGCATTGGCAGTTGCGGTCGACTCTCGAATGGCAAGTTTCAAATCTCCAGTTCCATAATTCGCCGCCCAGAAGAGGAAGCATGCATGAACCGGCGGCGCGGATTTGGAGTCTACGTTGGGCGCAAGTACCGCCAAAACTGGCGCGCTTGTGCCTCGCTCAATCGCTCGCGCGGTGAGAACGTAAAGAGGAGGGCCTATGCGTCCTGTGCGGTCTCGAATCTTCACTTTCCTGCTTTTGTTGCTGAGTTCCTCGGTCTTTGGACAGGTGGCGATCACTTCTCTGCGCGGGACAGTGTTTGATGAAAAAGGGGCAGTCGTCGGCGACGCTACGGTAACGCTCGACGATCCGGCAACGGGTTTCTCTCGGACGACGAAGACCAACGCGCAAGGTGAATATCAATTTCCTCAAATCCCTCCTGCGACGTACGCCTTGAGCACGAGTGCGCATGGATTCTCTACCCTCAAACAAATAAACATCAAGCTGCTGGTCGATACCCCCGCCACTGTGAATGTCACCTTGAAGGTGGCAGGAGAGAACATCACGGTTGAGGTTGCCGGGACGGCGCCTTGGGTCAATACGGAGGATGCCAGCTTGGGGCATGCATTCGAAGCCAACCAGATCGCAAGTCTTCCGTTCGAGGGGCGTGACCCTACGGGAATCCTGAGTCTGCAACCGGGTGTCGTGTTCACTGGCAATGGTACGCATATCAACTCTGCTGACGACAGCCGCAGCGGTGCGGTCAATGGCGCTCGTAGCGACCAAACCAACGTGACCCTTGATGGCGTCGATAATAACGATCAGCTTCTTGGCACAGCGTTCCAGGGTGCGGTGCGTGCGCCGCTCGATTCGCTCGAGGAATTCAAAGTCACCACCAGCAACGGCGATGCAGATACCGGCCGCTCCTCTGGTGGACAGGTATCTCTGGTAACGAAGAGCGGCACGAACCGTATTCACGGCGGAGCATACGAATATTACCGTCCAACGTTCACCACGGCAAACGACTGGTTCAACAAAGCGGTACAGCTCAATGCTGATGAACCCAACTCGCCCCCCTTCCTGTTGCGCAATACATTTGGAGCCTTCTTAGGGGGCCCGCTGAAAAAGGACCGACTTTTCTATTTCTTGGCCTACGAAGGCCAACGCAAGCGTGAAGACATACCGGTTACGCGAGTAGTGCCCAGCGGAAATTTACGGAACGGGATCGTGCAGTATCCGTGCGCCGGGAATGCCGGATGCCCGGCCAGCGGAATTGGGACCTTGACCGCCGCGGAGCTGGCCAGCATGGATCCCAAGTGCTCGGCCTTAGGAACTTGCCCTTTGGGGCCGGGTCCGGATCCTGCGGTGGAACAGATCTTCCGGCAATACCCGCTGCCTAACACCGACACCGTGGGCGACGGACTTGATTTTCGCGGATTCTCCTTTTCTTCCCCATTGCCGGCAAAGCTCGATGCGTACGTCGCCAAAGTCGACTACAACCTAACTGCCGACGGGAACCATCGGCTCTTCGTGCGCGGCATCTTGAACAACGATAATCAGGCAAGTCGCACCAGTTCCAGTCCCACTGCCGCTGCCAGTCCTACCTCGATCACCGGTGACGGCGGAGAACAGTTCCCCGGACAACCCCAGCAGACTGTGGATCGTGATAACAACAAGGGGCTCAGCCTGGGATATGCAGCGACCCTGAGCAATAGCTTCGTTAATAACTTTCACTTTGGTTTCGTAAGAGAGGGAGTCGATGAGGCTGGCCTTCAAAGGCAAGCCTACGTGAATTTCCGCGGACTGGATAACATCACGGCACAGACTCCGACCATTAACACGAATGTCCCTGTCTTCAACTGGTTGGACGACATCGCCAAAGTCAAAGGCAGCCACACGCTGCAATTCGGCACAAACCTGCGCAGGGTAGACAACGAGCGCAGGTCGAATGCGCAGAGTTTTTTCTTCGCCCAAACCGATGTCTACTGGCTGCCAACCGCTTGCATCGCCAACTGTGGAACCAGTTTGGATCCGGCAGTCTTTCATTTTCCCGCAGTTGAAAAATCCTTTGGCGCTAGCTACGATTACGCGGTCACCGCGCTTGCTGGTCTCATCACGCAGGTCTTCTCGAACTATCAGCTGAGGAAAAATCTGTCGGTGTTCCCCGAGGGATCGCTTGTGCCTCGACATTTTCGCGACTGGGAATACGAGTGGTACGGACAGGACGCATGGCGAGTGAAGCCCAATCTTACGTTGACCTACGGCCTGCGTTACAGCCTGCTGGAGCCGCCGTACGAAACCACCGGAACCCAGGTGTCGCCGACGATAAGTCTCAACAGCTATTTCAAGGATCGTGCGGCTGCGATGCTGCAGGGCCAGGTCTATGATCCGCTTATTTCCTTCGACTTGTCCGGCCAAGCCAACGGGAAGGCGCCGTACTGGGCTTGGGATTACAAGAATCTCGCGCCACGCCTGGCCCTCGCTTACTCTCCCGGTGGCCATGGTGGATGGGGAGAAAAACTATGGGGCGGAGCCGGACAAACATCGATTCGCCTTGGATATGGAATTTACTACGATCACTTCGGTGAAGGCATAACCAACACATTCGACCGCAATGGCTCGTTCGGATTAACGACCTCGATTAGCAATTCTGCCGGTGTTCAGACCGTGGACGGGTCAGCTCGCTTCTCCGGTCTCTATACGATTCCCACGACCAGCCAGTCGCCTACCTTCTCGTGCTCCGCGAATTGTCCGCTTATTGAACCGCCTCCCAAAGGCCCGTTTCCGGTGACTCCGCCCTTGGGACCTTTCAATGGCGGTTTTGCGATCTACTGGGGACTCGACGATAAATTGAAAACGCCCTATTCCCATGCCGTGGACTTTTCCCTTACCCGGCAGCTGGCGAGAGGCTTCGTGTTTGAAGCTTCCTATGTGGGGCGCTTCGCGCACCGTTTGCTGCAGGAGGAAGATCTTGCGGAACCGACCGACCTGGTGGACCCGAAGACCGGGGTGGATTACTTCCATGCTGTACAAGCTTTGGCCAGGCAATACTACGTGGGGACCCCGATTCAGAACATCACTCCGCAAACCATCGGGGCCAAGGCCTATCGATACTGGCAAGATGTGTTTCCTGCAGCGGCAGGTCCTGCATCCACGCAACTCGGGGTCTACAATCCTGGAGTTCCTTGCCTCGGCACGGCTCCCGCCAATGTGACTGCCACCCAGGCGATGTACGACCTGTTCTGCTACAACCAAGGGGACGAAACCACCGCGCTTGAGTTTGCCGACGTGCCCGGCCTGATCACCGCCGGTTGCTTTCCGGCGTGTGCGACCATCGACGGCAAACAGACGCCGGGCTATGTTTTCTATTCTCCCCAGTTTTCCTCCCTGTATGCCTGGAGAAGTATCGGCAATAGCGCCTACAACGCCGGCCAGTTCAGTCTTCGCCACCGCGCGGGCGGCTTGGAGTTTGATCTCAACTACACCTATTCCAAATCGATCGACCAAGGCTCGAACGCCGAGCGTATCAGCACCTATGAAGGGTTTGGATTGGGCAGCCAGATCATCAACTCGTGGATCCCCAGTCAGAACCGCGCGGTGTCGGATTTTGACACGACGCATATCATTAACTCGAACTGGGTTTATGACTTGCCAGTCGGTCGTGGGAAGCAGTTTGGCGGCGGTATGAGAACGTTGGCGAATGCAATTTTCGGAGGGTGGAGCATCTCCGGGCTATGGCGCTGGTCCACCGGGTACCCATTCCAAACCTTCAGCCCCAAATGGGCCACCAACTTCGAAAATAGTTCTCCCGGTGTGCTGGTCGGCCCTATGCCCAAAACCGGAAGCTTCACCGTGCCCGAATTAAACGGGGGTCAGGGACCAAATGTGTTTAAAGATCCGGGGATCACAGATCCGACCAATCCGGATGCCGCGATCAACGTCCTCCGCGCGGCATTCCCAGGAGAAAGAGGAGATCGTAACATCTTCCGCGGTCCCGGTACGTTCAATATCGACGCTGGACTAAGCAAGATGTGGCGCATCACTGAAAATCAAAACCTGAAGCTGATTTGGGAAGTGTTCAACCTAACGAATAGTGCCCGTTTCGACATCGCGACCATGTCGCTTGCTGGCAACACCAACCTGGCCAGTGTTACCAGTTTCGGGAATTTCACATCCACACTTTCGAATGCCCGGGTCATGGAGTTTGGGCTCCGTTATACCTTCTAGTCCGCTCCAGGGTGCCTCATCCCGGAGTCGAGGAAGCGGGTAAGCGGGAATGAAACAACTCTTAGGCTTGACTGCCACGATCGCCGCCGTACC
>JASHSL010000078.1 GCA_030040855.1 Terriglobales bacterium | reverse complement strand
GGAATATCAGCGAGTGCAGCTGGAATTGGTTTGCCCTGTGCCGATGGAATCACCAAGGCCGGCTCGGCGACTTCTGGACTGACACTACGCGTAGGGTTGTCCGCCTGGTCCGACGTCGCCCGCAGCGGGTCCGGCGGAACGGAGACAGGTGGCGGTCCCCCTGAAGCGGGCGATACCGCGGGTGCGACGTCCATCGCCCAGCCGGCGGTCGGTGCCGACTTGTCCGCGGCAGAAGAAGCGGAAGACATCTTGGTTGCCGGTTGCGCCGGAATCACCACGGTCGAGAGTGCATTGGTGGCGGTCCCGCTTCGGATATCAGCGAACGCGACTTGGATTGGTTTGCCCTCCGCTGATGGAGTGGCCAAGGGCGGCTGCGAGACTTCTGGACGGACACTGCGCGCAGGGAGGCTCGCCTGGTCTGAGGTCGCCCGCAACCGGTCCGGCGGAACGGAGACGGGTGGCGGTCCCTCTGGAATGGGCGATCCTGCGGATGCTCTGCCCATCGCCGAAGCTCCCTCTGGTTCGAACTTGTCCTTAGCCGGGGAAACCGGCCCGGAAATGGTCCCGCACGCTTCGCCAACCGCCGACTCTGGCACCGGCGGCAAGAATGCGGGCAACGGTGCGGTATCCAAAATCTTTCGGTTACTCTCCGGAACCGCGCTGGCTGGGGGCTCTGGGGAGTCGGAGCTGCGATTCGCAGAAGAACTGGGCGGTTTCGTGGGGTGCTTTGCGCTGCCTTTGGCCGTCACATTGCCCTGGTCCGTTTCGCCGACGGCCTTCGGCTTCGCCGACGTGTCTTCGTTCCCTTTTGTTGCCTCCGCCAAAGCCGTGGAGAACTTCCCCGACGGTCCAACACCGCCGATGGATGCACTGCCAGGCATCGCACTCACAGCAATTGCGGGCAAGCTTACGATCACAGTTTCTCCTCAACCGCTCACTGAATTTGCACGCCGCTGGCCAGAACGCTTCGAATTAGAGGCGGTTCCCGGCCGGCGAACTAGCTAGTAGGCAATTAAAGAGTTTTTGTGATTGTGCCGATTAGAAGGGAAGGACGATTGGGGGAGATGTTGACGGACTGGGCAGAATTTGCCCAAACGCCGGTAGGCAAGGTCTGCCTAGTGACTGCGCCGCTGCCGCGACAAGAAGATGTCGTCCAGTGTACTTTGCTGCCGCTTCGCCTGGGCTCGACGATAAGCCTCCAGTTGCCGTACCCGAAGGTGGTCCAGAACCTCGCGTTTTTGCCGCGCCAGCTGATAAGCCTGGAGACACTGCTGGCGCTTTCCTTGTAGCTCTTGGAGCTGCGCCTGCAGTTTGTCCAACTGCTTCTCCAGTGCGAGTTCCTCTTGGTAGGTGGTCTGCAGGTGAATGGAAACCATCCCCTGAGCCAGCTCTGCTTCCCGGCGCTTCCTGACTGCGGAATGCAGCTCCTCGAACTGGCGAATCCGCGCCTCCACATGCGCAATCTCCCGCTGAATTCTCTCGAGAGCGAAGTACTCACGCTGTTCGATGTTTTCCCGGTACTTCAACACTGCAGCCAGACTGAAGCGAAAGGCCATACTCAACTGGGCAGCACGAATAGTTGCTGCAAGGTTTCAGGGAAGGATGTCCGGTCGTCGAGACCTTGTTTAAGGAAGCGGTGAATCTCGGGCAAGGCGGAGATGGCCCGGTCGAGCACCGGGTCGGTGCCTTTTTGATAGGCGCCGATACGGATGAGATCTTCGGCCCGGGTGTAGGCGGAGATCAGCATCCGCAGGGCCTCGGCTTTGGCGATATGCTCGGGCGAGCACACGCTCGGCATCAACCGGCTCAAGCTATCGAGCACGTTCACCGGTGGATAGTGGTTGTGCAGGGCAAGGTTGCGGTCGAGAACGATATGTCCGTCGAGCAAAGAACGCACCGTGTCCACCACCGGATCCTGCTGGTCATCACCTTCCATCAAGACCGTATAGAAAGCCGTGATGCTGCCGCTCGAGAAGCGTCCCACCCTTTCTGCCAGCCGGGCCAACATCGAAAGCACGGACGGCGTATAGCCTTTCGCCGTCGGAGGTTCACCTGCCGCCAATCCGATTTCACGCTGCGCCATGGCGAATCGGGTGAGCGAGTCGACGACCAGCAACACGTTCTTGCCGCAGGCGCAGAAATATTCCGCCACCGCCGTCGCGCTTAACGCGGCGCGAATGCGCAGCAACGGGGACTGATCCGAGGTCGAGACTACGACCACGGACTTACGCCGTCCTTCCTCGCCCAGGGCTTCGAGAAATTCGCCGACCTCGCGTCCCCGTTCGCCGACCAGGGCAAGCACCGTCAGGTCGGCAGCCGTGCCTCGAGCCATCATGCTGATCAGGGTGCTCTTGCCTACACCGCTGCCCCCAAAGATCCCGATGCGCTGACCTCTCCCACAGGTCAAAAAGCCATCGATGGCTCGAATGCCGCAGCCTAACGGCTCGTTGATCAGGGTGCGGTCCAGGGGCAAGGGTGCACTGCCATCGACCAGCACCGATCGGGTTGCGGCATACTCTCCCTTCGAGTCGAGCGGCCGGCCGGTGGCATCAATCACTCTCCCCAAAAGCTTCGGCCCGACGCGCAGCGATGGCCTTGCGCCCCAGGTTACAATCTGATCCCCGAAGCGCACGCCGCGAGGTGTTTCCAAACACATGGAGAGTATGTTCGAGCCTCGAAAGCCGACAATCTCCCCGGGAAAGGCGCTGCCGGAAGAATCCACAATTTGGCAGGACTCACCCACCGAACAGAAAGGACCGCGAGATTCTACTAAGTTGCCTACGATCTCGGTCACATGTCCCTTCCAGCGGATGGTGGAACAGGTTGGCAGCCAGCTCCGACAGGAGTCCAGAGGTCCGGCGTTCATTTCGCTTCCGGTCTCTGCGCCAGCAGGTCAGCGAAACCTCTTTCGATTTCCTTGAGCTGTGCCTCCAGCCCCATATTGGTGGTGCCCAGTTCCGTCTCGAGTATGCAGTCTCTCGCTTGCAAGGAAGAATCCTCCACGACCTCAAGGTGGGTGTTGTCGCGGAAGTAGGTACGCCACCCTCCGGCCTCCGCAGGATGCACGCGCACCCTCACCTGCGACCCCTTTTGCAGCTTCTCGAGCATCACCTTCACCAGGCCGGCAACTACCATCCGGTCCACTTGGGCCTCGCGGTGGAGGATCTTGGCGGCGATGGCTAAGGCAAAGTGCACCAATTCCACCTCGACCTTGGAGTAGTATTCACTCTGTTGCTCCCGGAATGCCGACACGGCATCGGTGATTCGCTTGCACTCCCGTGCCAGCTGCTCCGCAAAACTTGCCTGGGCGCGCCGCTCGCCTTCGCTGATCCCTTCGGCGCGGGCTTCCGCTACAAGTCGCGACAACTCCTGTTCGCTGATCTGGGACATCCGATCGATCGTGATCTCTTCTACTTTGGAGCGTTCTTCAACGGGGGCCGTTGCGCAAGCGGGGTCGACGGCGGTGCCGGACGGATCCTGATACACGAATGCTTCCACGTCCCCCGTCAGCCACCCACCCGGGCTGCTACACGACATACTCATCGCCTCCCTCCGCTTTCAGTATTACCTTGGCTTCGGCCTCCAGTTTGCGAAGCAAGGTTACAGCTTCCTGTTGGGCCTGGGCTACGTCCTTGGCTCGAACTGGACCGAGCGCGTCCATATCCTCTTTGAGCATCTCGACTGCGCGCGAGGACATCGCCCGGAAGATATGGTCCTTCAAATCGTTGCTGGCGCCTTTCAGGGCCAAGGCCAGGGTCTTCTTATTCATTGCGCTTACAAATTCGCGCACGTGCACGTCGGAAACGCCCAACAGATCCTCGAAGGTGAACATAAGATTGCGAATGTGGATTGCGAGCTTGGAGTCATCCTGTTCAATGGCTTCGAGAATGGTCTTAGCCAATTCGCCGTCCAGTCGGTTCATGACGTCGGCAACGTTCTTAAACCCGGCATAGGTCTTGCGGCTCTGTTCGCCGAGCGATTGCAAGCGGCGATTGAGGATAAGAGACACTTTCTCGGCCATTTCAGGAGAAAACTGCCGCAGCTGGGCCAGACGTTTGATCGACTGTACCCTGGTTTGATCGGAAAGCTTCATGAGCAGCGCAGATGCCTGTCTCCCGTTGAGGTGGGCCAGGATCAAGGCGATGGTTTGCGGGTGCTCGCCTTCGAGAAACTTTGCCAGTTGCTGGGGGTCGGCTTGCTGCAATGAGTCCAACTGGTCCGTATTAAGCTGTTGCACCGCCTGTTTGAGAAGAGCTTGGGCAGTCTCGTCGCCAAAAGCCTTCTCCAGAGCCCGGCTAGCGAAATCGATCCCGCCCTGCGCCAGGTAGTCGTGCGTGAGCGCCAGCTTGCCGTACTCTTCCAGAATTTCCTTGGCAACCTCGGGTGAAACGTCTTGGAGGTCGGTGAGCTCTTTGGTGATGACTTGGATGTCCTTATCGGGCAAGTGCTTCAAGATCGAACTGGCTGCCTCCTCCCCCATGATGGCCATGAGGATGGCTGCTTTGCGTAAACCGGGGAGGTTCGATGTCCGCGAGCTCACTTGGCTTCCTCACGGATCCAAGCTTGGATCAATTTGCTGGTGGCGACCGGTTCCGCCGTTACCTTCTGCAGCAGTTGTTTCTTGAGCGAGAGGGAACGCTGCTGGTCGGGAGACAAATTTGCCAGGTCCTCTCCCAGAGCCAGATCGACGCCCCCGAGGGATGGTCTCTTCGAGGCCATCGCGGGCAACTCGCGCAAGGTGGTAAGCAACTGGTTTTTGAGCGGTCGCAAAAGCAGCCGATAGGTCAGCAGGAACAGCAGAATGAGGGCCGCGTACCGCAGCACGCTGGACCAATCGGACAAGGTCAGCCTCACCTTGTCCATGGTCGTGGGTTTGGCGGGCGTTTCGGCGGGGGCTTGATCAAACGACAGATTCTGGACGGTCAAAATATCCCCTCGGGCTGCATCCACCCCGATGGCCGCTTTGGCGAGGTCCTTGATCTGCCGCATTTCATCGGCCGTGCGCTTGTGCCGGACTTCTGCTCGTTTGCCGTTTTCCTCTTTCACTTCGACCGCGTCGTCGACCACGACCGCCACCGAGATTCTGCGAATGCGGCCGGCCGGTTGCACCATATGGCGAACCACCTTATTGACCGCAAACGTGCTGCTCTCGCTCTTGGAGAGTTGCGACCCGTCGCCGCCGCTATCAACTCCCGGCTTGGCGGGGGGATTCCCGCCGGGCACATTGCTGGAGGTGCCGACCACACCTCCCATCAGCATTCCTGCCATGCGTTCTTCGGAGCGCTGTTCGGAAACGGCAACCACGCTTTTGGGATCGTAGGTTTCATCGTTCTCCTCGCTGCTCGTGGGGTCGTACTCCACGTTCACCCGAGCGCGCACGTGCTGCGGTCCAACCACGGGCTCAAGGGTTTGCACGAGCTGGCTGGAAAGTTGTTGCTCCAAGTCGCCGTTGGGAGAAAAGGCATCGCGCGTGGGCAGACCGAGGGGACGGTTGGTCGTGGCATCGATCACCGTGACGTTGTCCGGGTTTAGTTCGTCCACCGCGCCGGCAACCAAGCGAGCAATGGCCATGTGGGTTTCCTCGGAGAGGTATTTCGACTTCAGTTTGAGTACCACCGATGCCTTGGCCTTGCGCTCCCGATCAATAAATACGGAGTCGGTGGGCAGCACCAGATGGACCCGAACACTGTCCACATCCTTCAAGGTTTCAATCGATCGCTCCAGTTCAGCTTCAAGAGCACGCTGGTAATTCACCTTCTCGTCGAATTCCGTTTGGCCCCAGTTCAGCTTGTCAAACATTTCGAATCCCATCCGGCCACTGGCAGGCATTCCGTCGGCAGCCACTTCCATACGACTGGCATCGATTTTGTCGCTGGGAACACTGACCGTCTTGCCGTCGTCGCTGATCTCGTAGGGAATGTTCTTCACCGCCAGCTTGGAGGCCAGCGCCCTGGCATCGGAGGCATCCATGCCCGTCACCAGCGGTTTGTAGTCCGGAGTCGCGATCAGGTGGACAAAGACCGCCAACACCGCCGCCGTCAAAACGCTGGCTCCAATCAGGAACCCGCGCTGCTTGACGGACAGCCCGGTGACGAAATCCGTCGCCTGCTTCTGTACTTCAGACAGTGATGGCATGCTGTTGGCGATGACGAGCTAGTTCCTGGCTCAGAATTGCATCCGCGAAACTTCTTGGTATGCGTTCAGAATCTTGTTGCGCACTTGCATCATGAGCTGAAAGGCAATGTCCGCCTTTTCGACCGCAATCATGACGCTATGAATGTCCTGGCGGTCTCCCTGGACGAGCTCGCTGACCTGCTTGTCCGAGACATCGCCGAGCTCACCGACCCGGTCGATGGCGTTCTTCAATGTGGCTCCGAAGCCAGTTTCTTGACCCTCCGCACCGGTCGGCGCCGTGGGATTCGTCGGCATCGTGCCGGGGAATGCCGCTGGCAACCCCGAAGCAATCGTGTTACTCACTGCCTTACCCTCCTTCGCCGAGAACACACGGTCCGCCGAAGCGTGTTCCCGGACTTCCTGTTCCGACCCCCGTAGCTCGCGAGGCCGGGTTGGGACTTCTGCTCCTGGCCTTGCATCAAGCGCAGACGACTCACCGCCTTCCGCTGCTCGATCCTCCGGTTGCAATCCTCCAGGTGTCGGGTGAACACTGCCTCTGCCTGGCGCGTCGTAACTTCCACGAGGAAGAAAACGTTGTTGGTCGTCATCTCGCCGCTCCCCTTTTTACTTGAGAAGCTCCAGCGCTTGCTGGATCATTTGCTTGGACGCGGTGACGGCGGAGGCATTGAGCTGGTAGGAGCGCACGGCTCCCATCAAGTCCACCATCTCCTGCACCGGATTGATGGCGGGATAGGCCACATAGCCTTCCTTGTCCGCGTCCGGATGTCCGGGTTCGTACCGCTTCAACGGCGGCGTCGGATCATCCAGTACACGCTCGAGGCGAACGGCCGGGATCATGTTGCCGATCCCGGGATGAAATCCGGCCAACATCATGCGAAAGGGCATGTCCCCGGCACTGGCAAAGACCACTTCCTTTCGCCGGTAGGGTCCGCCCGACGGGGTGTGAGTCGTCTCCGCGTTGGCCATATTGGCGGCCACCACTTCGGCTCTTTCTCGCTCGGCGGCTAGAGCGGACCCGCTGATTTCAAGCATAGAAAAGATACTCATGTTGTTTTGTTCCCTTCATTGATGGCGTAAAGTAGACTCTGAAACTCATGGCGCATGAACTGTACGCCCAGGTTGAACTGCATCTGCGTTTCCGCCAGTAGCAATCCTTCCCGGTCCATGCTCACATTGTTGCCGTCCGGCCGTGCCAGCAGACCGCGCACGGAGCGAACCACCGGGAGGAAGTTGCCCGACCCGTCAGCCACGGCCCGCTGTAGCTCTCCACGAAAGTCAATGTCTTTGGTCTGGTATGCCGGCGTGTCCACATTGGCCATGTTGCCGACCACGAGATCGTGGCGTTGTGCAGCGACATCCAGGAATTTCTCGAGCAAGTTCATCAGGGGAGTAGAAACGTCCTTCATGCATACCTCCTGGGTGGCAAACCGTATTCCCGAATCTTGTTGCGGATGGTCCGCAGACTGACGCCCAGCATCTCCGCGGCCCGGGTGCGATTTCCTCCGGTGTTATCCAGGGTTGTCTCGAGCAAACGCCGTTCGAGTTCGCGCATCGAGGTGGCTGCGAGCACCGAGGGGGGAGCAACCAAACGCAGGGGTCGGGCTTGGCTCGAGCCGAACAACTCAGCCGTCAGGTGCTCCGAGCCGATCTCCTGGCTGTCGTTCAAAGCCACGATCCTCTGCATCAGGTTCGCAAGCTCGCGCACATTGCCCGGCCAGGAGTGGCGCTCGAGCCCGGCAGTAAACTCAGGATGCAAAGCCGGCAGCGAACGGTTCGCTTCAGCCGCGAACTTGCGGGCGAAATATTCCGCCAGCTCGGGAATGTCTTCCCGCCGCTCCCGCAGCGGAGGCAGCGTGAGGGGAATGACGTTCAGCCGATAGTAGAGGTCCGTCCGAAACCTTCCCTGTTCGACCATCTCCTGCAGGGAAACGTTGGTCGTGGCAATCACGCGGATATTCACGGCGGTGGGACGAACGCCGCCCAATCTTTCGACCTGCCGCTCTTGCAGGGCGCGCAGCAGTTTGGGCTGAAGGTTGATCGGCATCTCGCCGATCTCATCGAGCAGAAGGGTTCCGCCCTGAGCGAGCTCGAACTTCCCCGCCTTCGCTGTCGTGGCTCCGGTAAAGGCTCCCCGCATATGGCCGAAGAGTTCGCTCTCGAGCAGTTCCTCGGGAACGGCGGCACAGTTCACCGCTACAAACGGCCCCTGGTGACGGGCGCTATGCTGATGAATGAAGCGCGCCAAGAGTTCCTTGCCGGTGCCGCTTTCCGCCTCGATCAGGCAATCGGCATTGGTCTTGGCTACGTGGCGGGCCCGATCGAGTGCCTTCAACAATGCCGGCGCAGATCCAATGATGGCGGCGCCTGGTGCTTGGCCATCCGCCAGCATGCCGGTCGCCTGCTGCATGACCCGGGTGACGGCCAAGCGCAACTGTTCGAAGGAAATTGGCTTGGTCAGGTAATCGCAGGCTCCGCCCTGGATGGCTTGCACGGCTTCCGGTACGCTGCCGAAGGCTGTCAGCACGATCACCGCCGTCGCTGGATTCGTGCTGCGCACGCTGCGTAGCAACTGGAAGCCATCCCCGTCGGGCATGCGAACATCGGTAATGACCAGGGGGAAACGGGCGGTCTGAAATTTTCGCAGCGCCTCGAAGGCTCCGGACGCGGTTTCCACGTGCCACCCTTCGCGTTGGAAGCTGGTGGTCAGCGCGATGCGCATTCCAGGTTCGTCATCCACAACCAAGACCGAATTCGCGGTGTTGTCTTTCATAGAACGAGAAACTCGATGTGAAAAGTCGTGCCCTTGCCGAGCTGGCTCCGCACCGCAATGGTGCCCTGGTGCTGTTCGATGATTCTTTGGCAGACGGTTAATCCCAGCCCCGGACTCTGTCGGTTGGTGGTGAATCCCGGTTCGAATACATGAGGAAGGTCCTCGGCCCGAATGCCATGGCCGGTGTCGGCAACCTCCATCACCGCAACCTGCTGCCCGGCCCGAGCTTCCACCCGCGCGGAAATCGTGATCAGTCCCCCCGCCGCCGTGTGGCGCAACGCATTGCACACGAGATTGAGGATCACTTGCTGAAACTCGCTGGCATCGGCAGCGATCTTTACCTCTCCCAGAGTATGGTCGAACCTGAGCCCGATTCCGGCCTGTCTCGCCAGAGGCTGAACAAAATTCACCGCGCTCCGCAGGGTCTCCGCCAGCCTGATGGGCTGCAGGTTGGAAGTACCCTGACTATGAAAGCGCAGCACGTTGTTGACGGTCGCGGAAAGGGATCGCACTCCCGCCTGCAGGTGCTCAATGCACTGTTTGGAATCCTCGCTTAATTGGGAATCACAGGCCAGCAGACCGGCCAGTAGCTCCAGGCTGCCGAGAGGATTGCGAATCTCGTGCGCGAGTACGGTGGCTATCTCGGCCAAAGCTACCAGATTGCGGGACGCTTCCCGTTCCTTCTCCGCTTCCTTATTGGCAGTGGTGTCACGGCAAGTAAGGATTACCCGAGTGCTCTCCGCCAGGGTGGCCGCGGCAACGTCCGGATCCGCCGTGAGGCTGTAGCGGACGGTTACGCAGCGGCGCTTGTTGTCGTCCACCGCGAAAAAGAAGTCGTGCTCATCCCCCTGCCGCCAAGCTTGACAGCGCTTCGGGTCCAGCATGGCTCGAACCGGTGCGGGGATATCCCCCCAAGCCGGCGCGCGGCCGGTGGGGACCTCGAGCAGACGTCGCGCTTCCGGATTGAGCAACACGATTTCTTCCCTAGCGGTCTCGAGGACGGCCACGCCGCAGGGCAACGCGTCGAGAATCTGGCGCAGGGCCACCCGCATGCGTTCGTTTTCGGCTAAGCTTGAGGCGAGGGCACGATTGCGTTCTTCCAGTTGGGCGCGCAGTTGGCCGACTTCATTGTGCAATTGCCAGTGGGAACGTTCCAGCCGGTCTGCCGCCGCGATGAACGTGGCAAACGCATCGGCCAGGTGAGCATCCGGAGGCGTCGCGGACGCTTCGACACCGATCATTGGACTTTGATGAGAGCTAGGCAACATCTGCCTAGTCGGCATGCAAGGT
>JASHSL010000077.1 GCA_030040855.1 Terriglobales bacterium | reverse complement strand
TTGTCCGTCACCTACGGCATCATTCAGGAGCACGCGGGCAAGATCCGTGTCGAAAGCAATGAAGGCGAGGGAACGACCTTCTATCTGGATTTCCCAGCCGCCAGGAAGGAAGTCCATGTCTGAAGCCGCCGTCATCACCCGCCCCCCGGCCAGCGAGACAGGGTACTCATCTCGAGGGTCGGTCTTGATCATCGACGATGAGGCCGCGATCCGGGAGTCGCTTGAAACCCTTTTGCAACTGGAGGGCTATGCGGTCGAGTGCGCCGCGGGTGGCGAGGAAGGTCTGGCTCGCATTGCCGAGCGCAGCTTTGACCTGGTGCTGCTCGATGTGGCCCTGCCTGACCGCGATGGCATCGATCTGCTGGCCGAGATTCATCATCAGGATCCCCAACTCGTGGTCATCATGATCACGGCCTACGGCACGGTCGAAAATGCGGTGCGGGCCATGCAAGCTGGGGCGACAAACTTCGTTCAAAAGCCTTGGGACAACGAGAAGCTTTTGGCCGATGTGCGCACTGCGATCGGACGGCGGCGGGCGGAAGAGGAAAACATCCAGCTCAAACGCGCCCTGAAGCAGCGCTACAACTTCGAAAACATTGTGGGCAAGAGCGAGCCCATGCTGCGGATTTTCGATCTTGTCGGCCACGTCGCTGCCAGCCGCTCCACCATCCTGCTGCAAGGCGAGAGCGGCACCGGGAAGGAGTTGATCGCCAAAGCGATCCACTTGAACTCCTCCCGTCGCGACCGGCCGTTCGTGGCGGTGAACACCGGGTCCACCCCTCCCGATCTGCTCGAGTCCACTCTGTTTGGTCACATCAAAGGAGCTTTTACCAGCGCGATCGCTTCGAAGAAAGGACTTTTTGAGATCGCCGACCACGGCACGCTGTTCCTCGACGAGATCGGCACGATGAGCCTGGATACACAGAGCAAAATCCTGCGCGTGCTCCAGGATCGGAAATTCATGCATCTCGGGGGCGTACACGAGGTGCAAGTGGACGTTCGCATTATCGCCGCCACCAACGCGGACCTCAAGCAGCAAGTCAAGGAGGGCAAATTCCGCGAAGATCTGTTCTATCGGCTCAACGTCATCACCATCGATCTTCCCCCTTTGCGGCAACGCAAAGAGGACATTCCTTTGCTGGCCGCATTTTTCCTCAAGAAGTATTCCAAGGAAAATAACCGGCCTCCGGCCTCGCTCACCCCGGAAGCCCTTCGCCCCCTGCTGGCTTACTCCTGGCCCGGCAATGTGCGCGAGCTTGAGAATGCCATTGAGCGCGCCGTCGTACTCTCGACCGGTCCGGAGATTAGCCCCGAACTTCTTCCCGACCCAATCGTGGGCCGAGCCGCGGCCTTCCCGCCGCTCGAACATCGCCGCGACGCCTCCCTGTTCGACATCATGGAAGATTGCGAGCGTCATATCATCGTGGACATGCTCGAGAAATGTGGCTGGAACCAGACCGAAGCCGCCGAGCGCTTCCGGATTCCCCTGTCTACCTTGAATCAAAAAATCAAGCGCCTCAACATCGAGATCAAGCGCAAAGGGCGGGAATAAACTCCCGGCAGGAAAACCCTCAAGTCTTTCTCTGATATAGTTCCGTCAGATTGTAGTCACACGGTGATTCCAGGTCTTCGATGGAACTAGTTTCGCCTGCAGATTTCGCCAAGGACGCGGTGCAGGCCGTGCAGGACTATACCCTGCTCGCGGTGCGCTCGGTCGGCAATCTGTTTCGCCCTCCCCGCTACGTGGCCGACATCGTGTACCAGGCCGATCTGATTGGGGTTGGATCCCTGCCGATTGTAGTGCTGACCGGCCTTTCGATTGGCGCTGAATTAGCTCTCAATAGCGCCAACACACTGCAGAGGTTCGGCTCTCTTTCCTTGATTGGACAACTGGTCTCGGTGGGCATGGTGCGCGAGTTGGGTCCGATCATCACCGGGCTTATGGTGGCGGGTAGAAACGCCTCCGGCATGGCCAGCGAACTTGGATCCATGCTGGTCACCGAACAAATCGATGCCATGCGCGCCTTGGGCACCGATCCCATGAAGAAGCTGGTGACCCCGCGCGTGGCTGCCACCGTCTTCATGCTGTTCTTCCTCACCATCATCTCCGATTTGCTGGGGCTATTTGGCGGGGCCTTGATCTCCACGCTCTTGTACCACATGGACTGGCATCAATATTGGAGTACGGCCTGGCAAATTCTGGTCTTTCAGGATGTTTTCATGGGTCTGCTCAAGCCCGTCTTGTTTGGTTTTGTGATCGCCACCATCGGCTGCTATTACGGGCTTACGGCGCGCGGTGGCACCCAGGGCGTTGGCAGGGCCACGACCCAGGCGGTGGTCGCCTCTTCCGTGCTGATTCTGGTCGTCGACTTGCTCGTGACCAAATTATTAATGACCATCTTTGCTTACCAATAATCGATGGCAGCTCCTCCGAGTGTAACCACCGAACGCTTGTCCGGGACCCAACCCTCCGCCTCCTCCCTGGTGGTCTTTGAGGATGTTGCGCTCGCCTTCGAGGGCACTCCGGTGCTGAAGGGGATTTCTTTTCACCTGGCCAAGGGAGAAACCAAGGCAATTTTTGGTGTGGCCGGGTCGGGCAAAAGCACCATCTTGAAGCTCACGCTGGGATTGTTGAAACCCGACGCGGGTCGCATCTACGTCCTGGGCGAGGAGATTAGCCAGCGGAAGGAGGAGGATCTGTTCGAACTTCGGCGCAGAATCGGCATGGTCTTCCAGGAGAGCGCCTTGTTTGACTCTCTTACGGTTCGAGAAAACGTCGCCTTTCGGCTGCTCGAGGAGGGCAACGTCACTGAAGAAGAGGTGGATCAACCGGTGCGCGAAGCCCTGAGTTTTGTGGAGCTGGAAAACACCGTGGATATGTTTCCCTCCGAGCTCTCCGGCGGAATGCGGCGACGGGTGGCCATTGCCCGCGCCATGATCACCCATCCGGAACTGATGCTCTACGACTCTCCTACCGGCGGGCTGGACCCTGTGACCGCGACCACCATCATCGAGTTGATCATCAAGCAGCGCGACGTCTTCAAAACCAGTTCCCTGCTGGTCACCCATCGCTTGCAGGACGCCTTCATCATGGCCACCCACTACTTCGACCGCAGAAGGAATCGCATGCAGCCACTGCCTCCGGGGACGCGCAGCGAGGTGCCGATGGGCTTTCTCATCCTGCGCGACGGAAAGATCATTTTTGACGGAGGCCTCGGCGAACTGGTCCACACCCAAGACGAGTACATTCGCGAATACATCTCTTGAAGCGCGGAGAAGAAGGGAAGCGCCCTGCCCCGCCGCTTGTCGCCGCTGCTTCCCCCTGCTGGGGCTAGGAAGCAGCCGCCGATTGCGCCGGCTTCCTCAGGCGAGCCTGTCTCTCCTGGATTTGTTTCAGACGCTCGAGTCCGCCTTTCGAGCTTTTGATCAATTGTTCCACGTGGGCGAAGGCGGTTGGGGTGTGGAGCTTTTTCTCCCGCAGCTCGTCGAGGAAGGGATAAAGCTTGGCGGCAATGAAGAACATTTCCCCAGAAATGCTAGGTTCGAGGAAGAGCTCGCGATTTACGGTTTTGTGCAGGACCAGAGCGGCGGCCATCTCCCAGTATCCCCCGACCTGGCGAAACCAGGCGTTCTCCTAGGTTCCGAACGCGGTGGCGATTTTCACAATGTCATCGGCTTTTTCCGGCCAGAAGCTGAGCCACCAGTTCCGGGCCTGGCGCAATTCCGCTTCCCGACGCAGGTCATAGAGTTTCAGGATCAGTTCCGCATCAGAAGCAGTGGGTCGTTGCCACATCGGACGTCCTCCGGTTTTGTAGGATGAGTGTGGGATCTGTCTGTGGTCGAAACCAGCAGCGATGGCGGTTGCTCTCGGCATCGCCCCCACCTTTGCTAGGAGCCTACCGGCGCAGCCTCGACCGGAGCCGCGCGCTCGTAGTCGCACTCTTTGTTGGGACACGCGATGACCGGGCCTGACTTCAGGGTCTTCTCCACCAGAAAGGTATGGCCGCAACTCGGACATGGCTCCGCCAGGGGCCGGTTCGCAGAGGTGAACTTACATTTCGGATAGTTGGAGCAACCGTAGAAGGTGTTTCCCTTGCGCGCCCGCTTCTCCACCAATTCCCCGTCTTTGCAGAGAGGACATCTCACCCCGATGAAGTTCTGCTTCACGTATTTGCAATCCGGATAGCCACTGCAGGCAGTGAACTCCCCGTAACGTCCGTGACGGATCATGAGGTTGCGTCCACACTTCGGGCAAGGCTCATCGAGCGGAATATCGGGAACCCTTTTCCCCTGGTCCAGACGGCGGGTTGTCTTGCAATCGGGATAGCCGGTGCAGGCCATAAACTGTCCGAACCGGCCGCGTTTCAGCACCATGACCCGCCCGCAATTCTCGCAATACTCCTCCTGCGAAGTTTCCTGCATGTCGGCCGAGTCGAGGTCCGGCAGATGGATGGGATTCTCCTTGGTGAAGGTGCAGGTATTCGGATCGTCTTTGTCGTAGGTGCTGCAGGCGTAGAAGGAACCGTGCTTCCCCCACTTGATCACCAGCGGGGCGCCACAACGCTCGCACCGCTCATCGGTGGGCTTTTCCATGCGCTTGATGTTTTCCATGTGCTTTTCGGCATAGCGCAGATCCTTCACAAACTTCTTGTAGAATTCCGCCAGCGCGTCGGTCCACTTCTCCTTGCCTTCCTCGATCTCGTCAAGTTCCTCCTCCAAACGAGCGGTGTACTGGACATCGAAGATGTCGCGGAAGTTGTCCACCAACAGGTCGGTCACGACCAGCCCAATCTCGGTAGGGACAAACTTCCCTCCGAGCTTTTGCACATATTGCCGTTCTTGAATGGTGCTGAGAATGGTGGCATAGGTGGAGGGCCGACCGATGCCGCACTCTTCGAGTTCCTTCACCAGCGAAGCTTCGTTGTAGCGCGGCGGCGGCTCGGTAAAATGCTGTTCCGGCCGGAGTTCGCGCAGAGTCAGCTTCTGTCCGGCTTCGAGCGGAGGCAGCTTGTGCTTGA